>CANQDV010000001.1 GCA_947593955.1 uncultured Bacilli bacterium
AATGGAGGGCCTAGTCGGATTTGAACCAACGATCAGGGAGTTGCAGTCCCACGCCTTACCACTTGGCTATAGACCCACTATAATATATGAGAAACAAAGAATTTGTTTCTAACAAATATTACTTTTTTATTTTCTCATAATTTAGGTTATTAGTCAACCAAAAAAGTAGAAGAACTTATAACCTAGCTCTTCTAAACTCTCAATTTCTTTATTTTTATTTTCTAATAATACAGAATTATATTTTTTGTAAAATATTGCTTATTTTTAAAAATTTGATTGCCTTGATTTTTTCTATAACTATATCTACTAACTTATAAATAAACATTAAACCTATAAAAATTATTAAAGCTGTTGCTAAGTGAATAAAGAACATTGCTAATAACTTTACATATATATTGTTTATGGTTAATCTACGTACAACTCCATACATAAGTGAAGAACTTAATCCTTGAGCAAAATATAAGTATAATGCATTTTTACCAATAAATCTTATTGGTTTTAATAGTTCATGATCAAATTTAAATCTGTCCTTTAAATATATAAAGAAAAAAGTGCCAATCAATGAGGTAAAAACATAAATATAACTTACTTCGCTTTTTAATCTTTGCATATCAGTTATATTTACGTTATTGTATTTAAATAACAAACATGATATAACAATAGTCAAGATTTCAACAAACATAAAACTTTTAAAATTTTTAAATGTATAATACATACTAAAATACCCTATTAAAAAGAAAATAGAAAAAGATATGGTATTTCCACTTAGATTAAAATAAGAAATAGAATAATTAGAAGAAATTAATCAAAATACAAAAAATAATACTATTATTGCTATATTAGAAACTATTTCTTTATTATCTTTAGAAACTTTTTAATAGAATATATTATAATTGAGCAAATAATTGAAGCATTAATAAATGGTGCCATAAACCACAAAGAATTTATAATACCTGTTATATATCCACTATTAGTTTGAGGTCTAAAAACTAACCAACTTGGAATATCTTTAAGCGATATATTGGATTTGTCTATAATAAACAAATATCCAAAGCAACAAAAAACAAATATTGCCCATTTAAACAAAAACGTTAAAATTTCCTTTAATTTTTTTCTTGGACTTGAGTGAAAAGAATAAGTCATACCTGAAATAACTAGGAATATAGGTACATCAAAAAGTAAAAACCAACATTGGATAGAATTGTCTAAATACATACTGCCAGAATGAAATACAGTATGAATCATAATAATATGGATAGCAATTAATCCTCTCAAAAAATCAATAGCATGATTTCGCATACATTACATCCTAGAAAATTGTTCATTAAGAAAAATATATAATTAAAAACATAAAAATAGCATATATAAATGATAATGCCAATAATACTTTGTCCTTGGTAATAACATCAACAGGATCTCCAAAACTATCACTTTCTATATCCATGCTATATTTCATGCAAAGCAAAATAACAAATGGGACTGTCCAAATTAACATATTATTAGTTCTTACTACAGTTAGTGGGTCAACACACCATAATGAATAAAATACAATTGATAAAGCAAGACACATATACATATTTTTATTTAAAAAATCTTTATTATAATACTGTAGTACTTTCCTTGTTTCTTTCGATTTTTGTAATTCATTTCTTCTTTTGCCCAATCCCATATAAAACGAAATTGCAATGATTGTTAAATACAACCAGTTAGATACTTTTACAGAAATTACAAAAGCTCCATATAAAGTTCTTATTAAAAATCCCAATACTAATATTCCAATATCAACAAGTGGCACATTTTTTAAACCACAACTATATAAGATATTTATCAATATATAAACAATGATAAACAAATAGCTTATGTCAAAAAATTTACTAGTACCTAAGTAATTAAAAATATATGATAATATTAATAATATAATACAAAATATAATTGCATTCTTAACACTAACTTTTCCAGAAGCAATAGGCCTATCTTTCTTTTTTGCATGTAACTTATCTTTTTCTTTATCTCTTATATCATTAATTATATAGACGGAAGATGCAGCACAACAAAATGCTAAAACTGCAAATAATGAAGTAATTAATTTGCTTCTGTTAAATATTGAACCACTAAAAAGTAACGGGAATAATATTAATGCATTTTTTAAATAATGTTGAGGTCTCATCAACCTAATATAATTTTTCATATTTACTCCTTCTTACCCTTTTATTTAGAGCATCTAACGGTTCTTATTCCAAAAATATAATACTCCCCTATTATTTCACACGTCTCATCCTCTGTTAATTGATAAGAAATTTTATAATCATCTAATAAAGTTTTTCTTACTAATTCCTTGTAATAATTATCTAATCGGTCATATTCCCTTAAAAATAAAGTCCCATTTTTTTCAATTTCTTTAAAATCAGAAATATTATTACTTAGTTTGATTGCATAATTACATTGAGAATAAAGTTTTCCACACAATAATGCTGAACCATAAAAGAAATATACAATAATTAAAACACAGCTGATTTTGTTAAATACTCCTTTCAGATTCCAATTTTTTTTGAAAAACAACAGAATCACTAAAGGGAAAATATACATGTAAGGAATGTAACGAAACCACCAGGTGGCTGGAGTAATATAAAACATTATGGTTATTAACAAAATAATAGATATTTCACAAGAATATTGTTTTAATGTTGATATAAAGTGTCCTTTATTCTTATATTTCCTCATGCATTTAAATATTGCAATTACTAGTAACACTAAAGATAAAATAATGATTACTTGATAGCCAAAGCCAAAACCGTACCTACTACTCTCTGTAGATATAACCGTTGTTAAATCATTTCTTGTAATTTTATAAAAAGGTTTAAAAACAAATTTATCATTTACTTTAGGATCTGCAAATATGGACATAGAAAATGAAGTCAAATGTCCCTTGTTTATATATATATCAGGTACAAACCAACCGATAATATCTTGCTTATCATCCCCAATGATAGGATAACCAATATTTTTATGATAAATAAAATTAGGAAGATAAGTATTGATAGCAATTGATAAAACAGATATGCCAATTATAAAACATGATATAATCAAAAATTTATTAAAATGAATAAACTTCTTACATAAGAAATATATAAACATAAATGCAACAATTAAAAATGCAAATAATGCTCCATCAAATTTTATATTAGCAAGAATAGAGGCATAAATGCCAATAATCCATATCAACATATAATTATTTTCTAATTTGTATACTTTTTTGGATATGGCATAAAAAATAATCAATAATCCCCAAATACAATTACCTAATACTCCATCATTATAATAAGACCAAAATTGACCAATGGCTATTGCATTACAAGAAATAATAAAGCTCAAAATTAATGCAGACATTGTTTTACATTTAAGATTTTTTAAAAAATCCAATGCTAATACAAAAATAGATAAAGCAATAATTATATTAAAAGAAGTTCCAGCAAACATATTGCCAGTTATTGTATATAATACTGCTCCATAAATCCAAATGAACTTTGGATAATGTAGACTCCAAATTCCAATACTTTCATTATGATCATAAATTGGATTCCAACCATTCTTTAAGTGAATAATAGATGGTAAATGATAAGCCCACCCATCCCATGAACCTTCTTTCATAAAGCAACTGATTAGTATAATCAAAAATATTAATACACTTGTAAATAACAATGGATAATAAAATTCTTTTTTATTAGATGAGTTCTTATAAAAAACGAAATAATATGCTCCCAGTAAAAATACAATAGCTAAAATAAAAGTAAACCAACTAATATTAATTTTAAAAATAAATAACATACTTGCTATAAATGAATTAGAAAACAAAAAAAATAATAATAAAAATAATACCTTCGATAAATACTTTGTCTTTAAATACTCTTTAATCATATTATTCCTCCATAAGTTTTAAAAAAATTATTTACAATGTTTTAGTTATATTTTTATTATACCCCCCCCCCCTAAGGTTTTTGCAACAAAAAAACAACATTTCTGTTGTATTTGCAATATAATCACTCTTTTTTACGGGTTGGGGGGGGGGGTATTTTGTATTTGTCTTTTTTAATCATTATTCTGATAGATATATATAGTTCAATCTATTACTAAGCCTACATAATAACTCATTAGTAATAGTTTGTGCTTTTTGTGCAATTTCTTCAGCAGATATTTCGCTATCTTCACCTATTAACGTTACAATATCTCCTAAAGAAACATTGCTAACTTCAGTAACATTTATAATCAATTGATCCATACATATTCTTCCTATAACTTCAGCATATTGACCATTAATTAATACCCTAGCATGTTTACCTGATAAGCTTCTTGGATATCCATCTGCATATCCAATAGAAACTGTTGCTATTTTTTCTTTTTTTGGTGCTTTATAAATTCTGCCGTAACTAACTGCTTCATCCTTATCAATCTCTTTTACACTGGTAACTCTAGCCTTTAGTGACAAAACTGGTTTAATATTTATTTTAATTTTTTCATAGGAATTTTTATCAGAATTACATCCATACATTATAATTCCCATTCTAACATAATCGTATTTCTCATCAGAATAATTTAATAAACCATAACTACTTTGTAAGTGTATATGTCCTACATTAATACCGCTTTCTCTAAGAATATTAATTAAATTGTTTAGTATACAAATTTGCTCTTTACTAAATTTTATATCATCTTGGTTATCACTATCAGCAACACATAAATGAGAAAAGATCCCTAAAACATTTAATTTATCACTAGAATATATACTTCTAATAAAATTAACATTATTAGGATTCATTCCAATTCTATTCATTCCTGTATTAATTTTTAGGTGAACTTTTAACCTTGCATTAAAAGACATATTCATAATTTTTTTTGCATAAGTTTCATCAACTATTGTTTGAATTAAGTCATATTTTATAACATAATTTAAATTCTCTAAACCTGTATAACCCAATATTAGAATATTACCAACTATACCATTTTCTCTTAAAGAAATTCCCTCTTGTAATGTAGCCACAGCAAAATCATTAATGCCTATTTGATTTAGTTTTTTTGATATTTCTATAATTCCATGTCCATAAGCATTGGCTTTTACTACTGCCATTATTTTAGTATTAGGAGAAATAATTTTTTTTAATTCATTTATATTGTGTTCTAGATTACCTAGATTTATTTCAACCCAAGCTCTATCAGTTATCAAACTATTCATCATTTGTCTAATCCTAAAGTTATTAATTGATCAACTATATTAGAAAAATCATAACCTATTTCTTTTAACATAGCAGGGTATCTACTGTGTGAAGTAAAGCCTGGTATAGTATTAACTTCATTAAATACAATTTTTTTATCATTAGTATAGAACATATCAACTCTAGCAAATCCTTTACAATTTAATGTTTTATAAATTTCTAATGCTGTCTTTTTTATTTTGTCACGTTCTTCATCTGAAAGCCTTGCTGGCAAAATAATTTTACTAGTCTTTAACGTATACTTCTCTTCATAATCAAAGAAACCTTCTTGTAATTCAATTTCGTCTACTTCTCCAATTATTAATTTATTGTTACCTAAAATGGCACAACCAACTTCAAAACCATCAATATTCTCTTCTACAATAATGCTGTCATCATATGTAAAAGCTAAATCTATAGCATTACTTAACCCCTCTTCAGTTTGTACTTTCGTTATACCAAATGAAGATCCAGCCTTAAGCGGCTTTACAAATATAGGATAATTTAAACATTTAATTTTATCAATAATATCATTCTTTTCATCATATTTTGTGAAAAGGAATGATTTTGGAACCAAAATGCCTTTATCGCTAACTAATTGATGAGCAATAAACTTATCCATACAAATTGCCGATGATGTCATACCACATCCAACATATGGTATACCAGCTAATTCAAACAATCCTTGTAATCTACCATCTTCACCATTTTTACCGTGTAATATTGGAAAGGCAATATCTATTTTAACTATTTCATTTGTTTTCAAATTAATAAACCCATGATCAGACCTATTTGAAGAAATAGAAATTTTTTGACAAGTATCTTCATCAAACCATTTGTCATTTTCTATATTATCAACATCGCCATTATATAAATAGAAATCTCCCGTCTTTGTTATTCCAATCATTATAACATCATATTTTTCTCTATTAATCATTTTAATTACAGATGTAGATGATACTAATGACACATCATATTCACTAGAACATCCGCCAAAAAAACAAGCAACTTTTATTTTATTCATTTCTACACCTTCTTATAAATTTATCTCTATAACTTATTAATTTCTTTTCTTCCAATAGATACATACTTGATAGGATATTTTTCAATATCTTCTAATTTATAACAATTTCTACCATCATAAATAACAGGCGTTCTCATTAAATTAATATAATTATTAATATCATAATTTTTTATTGTATCCCACTCTGTCATAATCATAGTTATATCTTTATCCTTGATACATTCATCGATTGTAGTAGCATATTTAATTTTATCTCCAAATATTTTTTTAAATCTTTCAAGGCCAACTGGATCATATACAGTTACACTACATCCATAATCAATAAGAGCTTTGACATTATCAATAGAAGAAGCTTCTCGCAAATCATCAGTTCCAGGTTTAAAGGTTGCACCTAATATAGCAATATCCATATTACGCATATTTAAATTTCCGTATGTCTCTTTTAATTTATTAAATAAATGTAATTTTTGATGTTTATTAACATCTATACAAGCTTTAATCGTTTTAAATTCTGAATCATATTCACAACTCAAATAATGAAGAGCTTTAGTATCTTTAGGAAAACAACTTCCTCCATAACCAATACCGGGATTTAAAAATTTATTTCCAATTCTTTTATCATAGCTCATACCCATAGTTACATCTTCAATATCTGCTCCTATTATTTCACAGAAATTACTAACTTCGTTAATATAACTTATCTTTAATGCTAAAAAGTCATTAGAAGCGTATTTAACCATTTCTGCACTTCTTCTACTCATTTCTAAATAAGGGACATTATATGGTTCTTGAGTTAATGGATAGTATATTTCTCTCATTATATCTTTAGCATATTTATCTTCAGTACCTACTACAATTCTAGAAGCATACAAAGTATCCCTAACAGCAGTACCCTGTGCCAAGAATTCTGGATTACTTGCTATACTTATAAAAATTCCATCTTCAACTCTACTTCTTAAATACTCTTCTACTTTATCATTTGTACCAATTGGAACAGTACTTTTAATGACTACTACACAATCATGAACAATTGATTCAGCAATATTATCACAAACTTCATAAACATAATCAAGATTAGCAGATCCATCAGATCTTTCTGGTGTTCCAACACCTATGAAAATAACATCTGCATCTTTATACGCCTTTTTATAGTCAACGGTATATGATAATCTTTTGGCGTTCTCCACCATTAATTCTTCTAGACCTTCTTCATATATTGGACTAATTCCCTTTTGCATTAATGCGATTTTTTTACTATCAATATCTACACAAGTTACATTATGCCCTATTTTAGCCAATGCCACCCCTGTTACTAATCCAACATATCCTGTACCTGCTACTACAACTTTCATTATCAAAACCTCTTTTTCTACTCGTTCTATTTGTATTATATCATAGATCTATATATATTTAAAACATTATAACTAATTATTTTTCTTATACCATTCGACAAAATTAGTAATTCCCTCTTTAAATGTTGTTTTTGGAGAAAACCCTAATAACTCTTTTGCTTTAGAAATATCAGCATATGTTCTATCTACATCACCTGGTTGCATAGGTAACTGATTAATCTTTGGTTCAATATCTAATACTTCCCCTATAGTTTTTATCATTTCTTTTAATGTTATAGGATTATTACTTCCTAAATTTAATATTTCATAAACATCATCATGATTTAAAACATAGTTACATGCCCTACAAATTCCATCTACTATATCATCTACATAAGTATAATCTCTAGATGTACTACCATCACCATACATTGGAATTTCTTTTCCCTCAAGAATTAATCTTGTAAATTTATTAATTGCTAAATCTGGTCTTTGTTTTGGACCATATACCGTAAAAAATCTTAACATAATAATATTCATATTATTAAGTTTATGGTAAACATGAGCCATTACTTCATTAGCTTTTTTAGTTGCTGCATATGGACTTATGGCATAATCAACAATCATAGTTTCTTTAAATGGTACTTCTTTACAATTTCCATAAACACTACTACTAGATGCCATTACTAAGTTCTTGACATTATGAAGTTTAGCTTCCTCTAATATATTTTGAGTACCAATACCATTTACTTCTTGATATAATAATGGATTCTCAATTGATGGACGAACTCCTGCCATTGCTGCTAAATGCATTACTACATCTATATTATTTTCATCAAAGATCTTTTTAACATCTTCACGATTGCGAATATCACCTTTATATAATTTATAATTTTCATTGGAAAGAAAATCTTGAATATTCTTCTCTTTCAATTTTGGATCATAGTAATCACAAAAATTATCAATCGTTACAACTTTATTTCCTTCTTTTAATAGTCTCTCTGTTAATGTTGAACCAATAAATCCAGCACCACCTGTTATAAAATATGTTTTCATTTATAAATCTACCTTCCTTTTTACAATATTAATAAATTTTTTTATAAATAAATATACCTTATTTAATAATTTCTCAAAATATTTTGATATAAATGAATTATATATAATATCAATAATAGTGCAAATTATATATATAATAAATATATATATTAGTATTAAATATGAATGCCAATTAATATAGTCACTTATTTTTAGTACTAAATTATTCCATAAATAATTTCTAACAAAAATATTCTCATGTATTAAATATATACCAAATGTTGCTGATGAACAAAGCAAAATTGCTTTCCCAAATTTTTCTTTGATTTGAATTTTTCTAAAAAACTCAAATAAGAACAATGCACAACCATACATAAATACACTATATAGTGAAGTATAAGTGGAAACGTAAAAACCAACATATTTATCAAAAAAAATGTCTATAGCAATTGCCACAATATATATCATAACACCTATAATTAAACATCCATATTTAGGTAAATCTTTTAAAAAATTAAATCTTTTTATAAAAGCACCTAAAATATATATATAAATAATTGCTATTGCTTCACTATTTATTAAACTAGTTAAAGTTAAAGATGGAAATACACAAATAAATAATGAAAGTATTATTATTAATTTGACAAATTCCTTTTTGTTTAATTGGTTGATTAGCTTATTAATAAAAGGAGAAAGCAAATATAACATTACATAAGCGGTGACAAACCAATATTGATTAAAAAGAATAGGAAAGCAAGATTTTATTAAATTTTTAATGCCTATTTTTGTTAACCCATTAAACAAAATATTTAAAATCAAAAATAAATAACTATAAAAAATTGTATGAGAAATAATTTTTAAAGGCCTTGCAATTTTAAATTCTTTATCACTTTCAAAATAACCTGTAATTAATACAAAAAGAATTACACCTAGCTTCCCCCCCCTCAGAAATTCACTTACTACATAAGGAAATCCGCTTATTTGAGACGGAATCATATAAAGAAATGCATGATGATAGATTATCATTAACATAGCAACTAATCGCATTGCTTCGACACCAAGCTGTCTTTGTTTCTTGATCATGTTACTCACCCTTCCTTTTTAATTTGCCTTTTAGCAAATTCAATATACTATTTAATTCGCTTCGATTAATCATTGTATTAATGAATACCGTTACAATACTTACAACAATAAAAGTAATGATTGCAAATATAAACCAACTAGAATAAGAAACAACTTCAAATTTTGGAATGTAATAGATAATAATTGTTGAAATGATTGTTTCCATAATTGTAAAAAATACGTTCTTTATACTAATCATGATACTTCTTTCTAAGACATACTTACTTGCATGATAGATAATTTCAACAGTTCGTATAACCATAGATACTAAAGTTCCTATTGCTACTCCAATTATACCCCATTTTATAACGAGAATAACAGATAAAATGATGTTAGATAAAGCTTCTACCCAAGCTCCTTTACTAGTTTCTTTAAAATGGCCCATTGATAATGTTAAATAAAGATATGGCATTCGAATTAAGTTGACAAATTCACCAACAACTAATAAAATTCCAAATAATGGTCTAATATAATTAGCATCGCTTATTCCGAGCGTATAAACCTTAACAAAAGGAACAATTAATATTAAAGTACAAGTATAAAAAATAGTAGTAATTGTATAATAAACATATTCATACAATTTAAATTTTTTATTCAAATTTTCTTTTTCACTTTTAGCAATCATATCCCCAAAAGTTGCCTCAACACCACTTGCAAAAGACTGAACAATAGACTTTATTCCTCTTGTAACCATACTATATACTGAATATACTGAAACTTCTGCTAAATTACTAAAAAAAGTTAAAACAGTTACGTCTGTATTACTATGAATAACTCCTGCTATATGCTGGGCAAGTCCATCCCATTTCTTTTCCAATTTATAATTTTTATCTCCGAATTTTAAATCAATATGATATTTTTTTCTTACATAAAGATTTTGAAAAATTGGTCTTAGTAAAAATATTAATCCACTCGCCAGTTTGACAATATGGATACCAAATCCAAATTTAATCAAAATAATTACTATAATAACATTTAAAATATATGTTATTATTTGAATTGTCGAAGTAATGTACTTTTTTTGTTCTGCCTGTAAATAAAGCATATAAGACATTCCAAAATAGTACTCAAAAAATGTACTTATTGATATTATTAAAATCAAGGATACAGTATACCAATAATCAAACTGTTTATTTACAATTATTGGATAAATAGAACTTAAAATTAATAAATATATTAAAAATATAATTGCTATAATTCTAAAAAATCTTTCTGAAGCTTTAAGTATATTAGTAATAGTTTCTTTATCTTTATTAGCAATTGGTTTATAAAGAGCACTGCGAACAACTGGCCCAACTCCTGACTCTAACAATGCTATATAACCTAAAAATTGAGAAATAGATGAAACTAATCCATTAACATCTGAGCCAAAAGAAGTAATAATATATCTAGGAATAATAAAACCTGCAAATAATATAATTATTTGCAAAATAAGTGTTGATATAGTATTATAAAATGCTTTTTTACTTCTCATATCTTAATCACCAAAATTCCATTAAAACTTTCAAATAAAAATAACTTATTATTATTTTCTTTTTTTCTTATTCTTTTCCAAAATCTCTAAAAAATAATTATAATACTTACTGTATATATTATAAGGTTTTAACTCTTCACGAATAGATATTGCATTAGTTTCGTATTTTTTTCTTACTTTTTTGTTTTCTATCAAAAAATTGATTTTTTCTGCTAATATTTCTTCATTATCTACAGGAATCAATAAACCATTATCACCATCAATAATCAAATCTCTAGGTCCAAAATCGCAATTGGTTGCAATACAGGCTGTACCACTTGCCATAGCTTCAATTAATGCATTAGGCATTCCTTCGAATCTAGAGCTTAATACAAAAATTTCAGAACTAGCTAATTTTTTTATTATATTATTTGACACTCCCATTAATTGAGCTTGTTTATTTATACCTAATTCATTTATTAAGTTTTGCAACTTTTCTTGATCTATTCCTTCTCCATATATCTGCAATATATAATCTGGATGCTTTGTATTAATCCTAGCAAAAGCTTTTATTAAAACATCAAATCCTTTTTGATACGTCAATCTACCAATGCCAATAATAATTTTTCCCTTTTTTGTTTTTTTCAAATTATAGACGTCAGCATTACTAACAGCATTAGGTATAACTATTGAATTTTCTTGTACTTTGCTTGGAAAATATTTGCGCATACCTGTAGTTTGGAAAATAAATCCATTACATTTCTTGGCAATGAATTTGCTAAGAGTGCGTCCTAAAAAACTATTAACATTCATATTGCAACGTTCAGATCCAATTAATAATACATTCCTAGATTTAGCTAAATATGCATATATTTGCGTTTGATAAAACATAGCAAAAATAATATTAGGTCTGATTTTTTTGAAACTTTTTTTACAAAATTCATATCTTTTAAATATTGCTAATAACCTATTTTTTTTATTATAATTGGGCATACTCATGATTTTCACTTTTTGGTCTACATCATAAGCAGCTGCTTGATTTTCAAACGTCAAAAAATAAACGTCATTATTTGTATTGCTAACAAGCCAATTAGCATAAGATATAGCAACTCTTTCAGCACCACCACACCCCAATGCATTCATTAAAAAAACTATTTTTAACTTATCGTTTGCCATTAATATCAACCTCTTGTTTTTTTATTGTGTGCAGGTAAAAAAATCATATCACCAACGATTTTATCATATTCATTAGGATGAAATTTAGAAAGTCCTGCACCTGGAAAAAAAGTTAACTCGCCAATGTATATGCGATTATCAACATAGTAATAATCTACCCTTAAAAAAGGTATCTTATTAGACAACTTTTCAGCTAATTCAATCATCGTATCAATGTAATCAGGCTTTTTATATTTTTTCTGCGTTGGTTTAAAAGCCTGATGAAAAGGTACTAATCTCCAATCAGTATCATAAATATTGCAATGTGTAGGTTCTGGCTTCGAACCATCATCAGGTGCTTCATTAATATATTGATATATATATTTGGCTTTACCATTAAAACACCAAATTCTATAATCAATCAATGCTCCTGATCCTAAAAATTCTTCCACTATTATTTTCCTATTTATATTTTTATATGGCCATTCTCTGTTGCATTTATAATAGTCTTTTTTTAGCCATCCATTGGCAATTTCTTGCATCCTATTATAATCTAAATTTTGTTTATCTTTACAAATGATAACATCTCCAGATGTATGTGTAGGTTTAATTACAAATTTGTTAGGTAAACTACTAAAATCTATAGATTCAAAATTATCGTAAACTCCTAACAGAGGAATAACGTAACTTTCCCCAACAATTTTACTAACATAATTTTTTGACTCATATTTGTCTGCTAATAAGGTATATAAAGGATTTCTATCATGTAACTTTAACCATTGCATTTTTTCATTAAAAGTTATTGGCTTTTTTAAATTAAGTCTCTCGCCCATAATTAAACGATATTTTAACTTTAAGTATAAAGAATCAGGTAACATCTTAAAATATCCCTTATTAATTAATGACAAAAGAAATTTATCTGGATTTTTAATATACTTAATTACTTTATTCATTCTCTCCTCCTCTTATTAATCAACAAAAAAATTTTTGAGCTATTTTTTCTCAGGTAGTTTAAGCATTCTACCCAATTTAAACTCCCATTCTTTTGGTTCAAACAAGGTAAATCCAGCCCAATGAAAAAACGTTAATTCACCAATATAAATTTTACCATTGCATAAATAAAAGTCTACTCTAAGGTTAGGAATGCCCTTACTTATTTTTTTAGCCATATCAAGCATTTCATCCAATTGTTTTGGCCTTGGCATAACAATATCCGATGTTGCATAAATACATTTCAAATTTAACTTTTTAAAATTCATATCATAGAAATCATTATATCTTAACTTTTTTTTATCTCCAAAACATGACATTATTAATTGAGGAGTCCCATTAAAGCAAAATATATTATACTCAATCAAATCATCATGATTCTTGTTTTCAAGAAATTCTTCAATGATAATCCTTGGTTTTACATTTTTATATGGCCATTCTCTATGTAAATAAAAGTATTTTCTCTTTTTGAATTTAGTAATTGCTTTTTTTACTCGTTTGATATCTAATTTTGATTTATCTTTGCATACAATGAAACTCCCACTATCATGAGTACATTTTATGACAAATTTTTTGGGTAACTTTGAAAAGTCAATTTCATCAACACTATCATATATACCTAAAGTTTTTATCAAATATTTACTATCAATAATATTAGAAAGATATTTTTTTACTTCATATTTATCCACTAATTTTGTGTATAATGGATTTCTATCATATAATTTTAACCATTGTAATTTTTCACTATATTTCATAGAATCAGGATTATCTAAATGAAGCTTTTCCCCTGTAATTAATCTATATTTCCATTTCAAATAAGTTTTATCATTTATCCACCTGAAATGTCCAGTGTTCATCAAATAAATAATCGCTTCCTTTGGATGTTTCAAATATTTAATTATTTTTCCCATTTTTTTATCACCTCTTCAATATATTTTTGCCAATTTTTATAAACCAAAGTTGGTTTAAAGCGTTCCATATTTTTCTTAGCATTTTTTGACAAATAATTACGTTTATTTTGGTCATTGATTAATTCTATTATTGCTTCAGACAATTGGCTTTCATTACCAACTTCTACCAAAATTCCATCTTCATTGTTTGTTATTATTTCCTTAGTACCACCACATGGACAATCAGTTGCTATACATGGTAACCCTACCGCCATTGCTTCTAATAACGAATTGGGCATTCCTTCATAATTCGAAGATAATACAAAGCACATTTTATCTTTTAATGTCTCCTGTATATTATCAACTTCACCACATAATTTAACATTGTTATCTAATTTATTGGATATAATAAAACTTTGCAAATTATCTTTTAATGGTCCATCACCATAAATTAACAATTGTGCATCAGGATGTTTATCAATTACTTTCATAAAACTTTTTATTAATAATAATTGATTCTTTTGTTCTGTTAATCTACCAACATTTACTACTTGTTTTAAATCACAAGGAGTATATTTCACTTTATAAACTTTATCATCAACAGGATTAACAATTATAGTAGACCTTTTTTGCATTTTATTAGGGAAATAGGTTTTAGCCTGTTCTGTTTGAAATACATATCCATCAGCACGACAATATAACACCTTCATTAATATTTTTTTCAATATATTGTTATATTCTACATTAGGATCATTTCTAACCGAAATAATTACTGGTGCTTTTATATATCTTTTTATCAGAAGTGTCCTATAACATGGTTCTGGTAAAAAAGATAAAACAACATCAGGATTATAATCGTTTATAATTGTTTTTAATTTTTTCAAATATTTGATATTTTTTAGAAAAAAATTAGTAGTTTCTATACCATCACTTAAACAGAATAATTTAATTTTATCATCTAAAGTATACCCTTGTCCAACATTTATCGTTGTTATAATTGATACATCATTATTTTTTACAAAATAATTAGCCAAATTGCAAACTACTCGTTCTGCTCCGCCTTTATTAAGAGCTCCAACATAAAACATCATTCTCATAAAATCACCCCCTACCAAATCAAACAATATGGCATATACATATTATTGGTAACAATTTCTAAAATATAGAACATTAATAACAATGTATAATATGCAATATTTAGTGTTAATCTATATTTAGGAAAAAATTCTTCAAGAAAGTTTGGAAGTAAAATAATTAATGAAAAAGTAAAATATAACACGATGCGTGCTAACAAGCCTTGGGTGGTAGCAAGTATTTGAATCGGAAAAGATAATAAAATCATTCCAATCAATATTCTGTTATTTTTATTATTTACTTTAAAAGTCTCCAGTCTAAATAAATAACATATACTAATAATTATACCAAATATTAGGATAAGCATACTATATCCACCGCCACTCATATCTTTATATCCAATATAATTATCATATAATAATTTTGTTGCTAATTGAATAAGTGGACCTTTAATTATAAATAATACTAAACAAGATATTAAATAGATTGAGACCCATTTTTTCTTTAATGGAAATTTTTTAAAAAATATTAACAATAAAAATACAATTGCTGTTTTATGAAAAAGTGTAGCTAATAATACTAAAAACACAAAATGTACATATTTAGAACCTTTTAGAAAATTATATGCTAACAACAAAATAGAAATCGCTATTCCTTGTCTTATAGTACAAAAAAAAGTTATATAAAAACTAAATGCAATAAAAATATAAATACTAGAAAAATAATTTTTTGAATTCTCTTTTATAAAAAAGAAAACTCCTATCATAGAAATTGTTGATAGTAAAAATATATATACACTAAAATTATTAGTAAATAAAGAAATAGTTTTAGATAATAATTTAAACCCTATTTCAAAATTAACATATTGAGTTATCGTTCCATAATCACTTATTAAACAAAAGTCAAAAAAATCATGATAGTTTTGCATATCCAATCCGACATTGTTCCCTCTTAACCCTAAAAATAAAGTTAAGACAATGAACATTGATAATAAATACCATTGATTTTTTTTAACATCAACACCTAATTTATATAAAACAAAAGTTAATAAGCTTATTCCTAATAAAAGAATTAAATAATACATTTTATCACCACTTTTTACTTTGACTCATAGTAATATTTATCTATTTCCTTCTTATAATTATCAATATTATTTATCTCCTCTGATTTTTTTATAGCATTTTTTTTCATAGTTGACATTAAATGTTTATCTTTTAAAATATCTACTATTTTGTTAGCTAATTCATAATCATCATCAGAAACATATCCATTCCATTCATTTATTACTAAATCCTTTAATCCATCTACTGGAGTTGCTATTATGGGAATACCTAATGCTAAAGCTTCAAGAGCACACATAGGAGTACCTTCCCATCTAGATGTCATAACCATCACTTTTGCATCATGTAACATTTTTAAAGGATTACTTTGATATCCTAAAAAAGAAATATTATCATTAAGGTTTAATTTTGTAACCAACTGTTTTACTTCTTGCTCAAGATCCCCTATTCCTATAATAGCAAGTTTAGCATCTTTCTTTTGATCAACTACCATTTTCATAACGTTAATTAATCGCTCTGGATTTTTTTGAAACGTCAATCTTCCTAAATATACTATATCATAATTATATAATTGCTTGTCCAAATTCATTTTGTTGAATAACTCTTCTGTATCAATAACATTATACAGAATTGAACTTTTTTCTTTAAAACGTCTATGAAACTTATATCCTTCATATGAACTATTAGATACCCAAAAAATATGTCTTGCTTTTTTTGCTGCAAATAAATACGCTATTGATTTTAAAGATATTCCTCTAGAATTAAAAGCATTATTATGAATGTGAGATATCAAAGGTATTGAACCACAAGAAAGAGATGCAATAAAACTTGCCTTCATGTCATGGGCATGAATAATATCTGGTTTATAAGATTTTATTGCTCTTTTTACTTCTTTACAATTTAATTTGCTTATACCAATAAATTTTATCTTTTTATCTTTCAATGTATCTTCGATAGGGCCATAGCAAGAACAATAAGCCATTTCTAAGTTTTTATTATTTTTATGCATATTAATAATTTGACAAGCTACGTTTTCGGCTCCCGAAAATTTATTTGTCGACAACAAATGTAATACTTTCATAATTTATTCCTCATAAATATCTATTATTTTATCTAAAACATTATCTAATATATATTTTTCTACTTCTTTTTTACTTTCATCTACAAATTTTTTTGCTAACTTAGGTGACTTATATATTTTTTCTATTTTTGTAGCAAATTCTTGCGGAGTATTAGAATATATTAGAAAACCATTTTTATTATCTCTTATTAAATCTCTATTACCTCGACAATTAGTAGCAACTACAGGAACTCCCATATACATAGCTTCTACAATATTAATAGGTAATCCTTCTCTTTTACTAGACGATAAAGCAAGATTAGAAATGCTTAATAATTTAGGAACATCTCTCCTAAAACCTAAAAACTTAACATAAGAATCTACACCTATTGATTTAGCATAAGAAATTATATCACCATTAGTTAAATCATTACCTGGTAAAAGCAAAATTAACTTAGGTATTTTATCTTTTAATACTTTTACAGTATCTAATAATAGTTTTTGATTTTTATTATTATTAATTTCACCAGGAAAAATCATAATATAATTGTCTTTTTTGATATTTAGTTCTTTATATAATGCTTGTTTTTCTTTAGCAGATATCTTGATATTGAATTTTTCTCTATCAATACCAATTCCATGAATAAGATATACTTTAGTTTTCATCTTTTCTTTTGCTATATTATAATCTTCTTCATTAATTGTTATAATAGCGTCGGTATATTTAGATAGATATTTTTCAATATTAAAATACATAATCCAGTTTTTTAAAGGACCACCTTTATAAAAATGAAAGCCATGAGCCACATACACTATTTTCGTATTTTGTTTACGAATTTTACAATTTTTGGCAGCTAACCTTGTTATTGCTCCTCCCATAGGAGTATGACAACTAATTAAATCAAAATGTTCTCTTTTAAGCAATTTTTTCATTTGCTTATAAGACCTTACGTTTTGCCTAATACTTAAACTCCTAGCAAAGTCTATATTATGTTTGACATTACAATAAGGAATATCTATATCCTCACTTTTAGCAGCCACATGTACTTCATAACCATTTTCTTGAAAATACTTTAATTGTGGTATTAAAAATTTTATGAAAAAAGAATCTAGATTAGCTGCAAATAGTACTTTTTTCACTCTCACCACACTCCTATCGCTTTATTTGAAAAAATTTTCTATTGCTTTTTTTGCTTCATATATTGAATCGCCATCTTGTCCCATAGCATATACATTCATATTAGGAAGACTATAACTATTATCGATATATGTATCATAACCCACCAAATTTTGATTGGATATACTCCATGAACTCATAGTGCTAAGTTGCATTTTTACTAACCTAGCAATACTTTTAGCATCTAGATTAGTATTAAAGCTATAACTTACACTATCGAGAATCTTAGTATAATTAGTTATAATAGTAGTTGATTTAGATACTTTGTTTATAACAGCGCTTATAACTTTTTGTTGATCTTTAACTCTTTGAATATCACCATCGGTAAAGGAATGGCGTTCTCTTGCAAATATTAAAGCATGATATCCATCTAAATGATTATAACCTTTAAAATAGCAAGTAGTAGGCAATCCATAAGCACAAAAGCTATAATCTGAATAAACATCTACTCCACCAATGGCATCTACTATTCCTTCAATGGTTGAAAAGTTAACTTTAACATAGTAGTTTATTTCAACATCTAATAAATCTTCTACTGCTAGTATAGACTCTTGAACGCCATAATAACCAGCATGAGTCAATTTATCGTATGCATTATCACCTTGACCAGGTAATCTTACATAATAATCTCTTGGGATAGAAGTTAATAACATTTTTTTCTTAACAGGGTCAACACTTACAATCATATTAACATCAGTATTAGTAACATTGCCAATAGAACCATAAGCATCACCGCCAGCTATATAAACATTAAATGGTGTGGTAGTAACATCAACTACTTTTACTACATCAACATGCTCAATAGGAACTAAAACACTACTAACACTTCTTAAACTCAACTCTAAATAATTTAATTCATTTTCTAACAAATTTTGAATAGAATTATTTACTAATACGGCATCTACCTTGCCACTTTCTAATGCTTCAAACATATAAGTAATATCATCAAAATGTTCAGTATGAACTTTAACCTTCATTTGCAATAAATCAATTGCATGATCAGCATTAACCGAATTATATACTCCAACATTAGCATCCTTCAAATTTTCCGTTTTCTTAATATTAGAATTTTGCAAAACCATTATTTGATATTCTTCTTTTTGTAATAATGGATCATCAATAATGTCCATAAAACTTATCGTTTTAGTAATATATCTTATTCCTAAGCAAAAAAATAAACTTATTAACACTAAAAAAATACTGGAAATTAACTTTATTCTAAATTTAATTTTTTTGAGTATTATAAGTCCTACTAATAAGATAAATATTAGTAGTGTCAAAACAATTATTATTGCAATGTATTTTTCTGGTATCATATTTAAACTAATAACAAAATAATAAAATACAGCTGCAATAATAAGAGCTAAAAAAGCAATTATATAAAAAATA
Source organism: uncultured Bacilli bacterium (assembly GCA_947593955.1). Taxonomy (GTDB): domain Bacteria; phylum Bacillota_I; class Bacilli_A; order RF39; family UBA660; genus RGIG3091. The sequence goes on from CANQDV010000001.1 coordinate 20,008, forward strand.
ATGTTTGTAACTCTTTTGAAGATTTTCTTATTTTTTTTCATTTATTCACCTTTATCAAAACTAACATTCAGTGATTTTATTTTAGTACATATCACTATTTTTGTCTACCCTTTCTTAATTTTTGACTTCTTTTTAAGGTCATTTTTGAATTTTTACTTTTCATAATAATTGCCTAACTCCATTATACTCCCCCCCCCCCCTGGTATAATGCAAGGCTCATATTAATTTTTTAAAATATAAGTATAAGTTTTATCTAATATCGTAAAATCTAAATAAACAGATGTAGCTCTTTTTAATTCACCTTTAACTTCATAATAAACATAATCACTAACATGATTAGGGGTTATATTGACAATTGGTACTTCTTGTTTATATTCTTTATCATCGATTATATATCGAATATGACCAATACTAGTAATAAGTTCCTGGTCTAAATCATTATTATAAATTTTTTCATCAATATTGATATCAACTTTTAAACGCATTACCATCATATTTTGTGTCGAATAAAATTTAGGGGTAATATAATCTGTTAAATTATAACAAGTATCAAGACATTGTTGATATTGATACATAAAATTATCACTTAGATCAAACTTATTTATAGTTATATTAGTATTATTCAATATACTTCCATTAAAATCTAACGTCTCATTTATTTTAGCGCTTTTTATCAATGTACTATTAGGTATCTTTTGGGCATTTAAACTTATTTTGATTAAATTATATGTTCTCACGCCTTCTACTTCTTTATAACTCTTTATATATTCTAATTGTTTTTTATGATCTTCATATTGCTTATCTATTTGAAATATAACTACCATAATACTTTCTTCTTTTGGCTGTAAAGTTAGTTTAGACAAAGAGTTTCCTAAAGCTTCAAATTGATTATTATATTTAAGTGTTGGTGTATATGATATTCTAGTCCCTATTCTAAGACGAAAACTTTCGGCATAAATAGTTTTTTCTTCTTTTGATGTATTTTTAACATTAATCCTAGCTATAGTATAGCTATATCGATTAGAAGATATATCCGTTCCAAATAAATTAGTATTAAATTGATAAGAAGATAATACTTTAATTTGAATGCCATTATAAGTAAACGGTTCGTTTTCAGTATATATTTTATTTTTAACAAATTTTATATTGTATAGTAAAGAACCTGTGATTATAAAAATAATTCCTGCTGCAGCCAAAATTAGAGCTGTATTTTCTTTAAACACATATAAAGCAATTCTACCTCTTCTTCTAAAACTAGTTTTAACATCATTAGAATCGATATCGACATCTAACTCAACTTCCTCATTATCCGAAGAAGTAACATTCAATTCCATAAGATCTCTTTGAAAATTAAATTTTTTGATATTAAATCCTGTCGCTCTTACTAACGCGATTACAAAGAAAGGTATTTGAACCAAAAATAAAATATATAATATATCTCTTGTTATTTTTAACTGTAATACATCAATTTGATTAAAGGCTATATTTTGTAATTGATTACCAATATACATAAACCCAACAATTAATACTACATAATAAAGAATTTGAAATATATAATATTTTAATGGCTTTTCTTTGGCTTTCATTAACCAAAAAATAATAATACTTATTAAAATAGAACTTAAAATTATTAAATACAAATAATTTGGTATATATATTTTTTTTAAATTTTCCATTCTTTCATAAGTTCTCATATCTAAGTATTCATTAAAGAAGGATAAAACACGATTAGTTCTATAAAGTATATATCCCAATATGATTGTTAATATTAAATGAATTAATCTAAAATGCTTAATCAAAAAGGCATAAGGCTTTCTGAATATCATATCCATATCCTCCTTATTATTTAGTATATATTATTTTGCTCAAAAAAAAAAGCCAAGAGCACTATTTTTTTTGGCTAATATACGTATTTGACAAAAATAATTAGTATTTTTTCTTTAATTTCTTTTTAATAATTACTATAGAAATGCTAGTAGCAACTACCAATACACCTACTATAGCTATTATTTTGTAAGTTGTATTATTATCAGCATAAATACCAGCATTGATCTCTAGACATTTAGTTATATCTTGATTATTGTCAATTCTATACACAAGATCACAATAATTATTATTATCAAGGTAGTTGTCAATGGCTTTACTAACTTTCTTTTTTATTGTGTTATTAAAACCAATAAAAGAATCAGTCCCTATTACTATAACGGGATATTTCTTATTTTTTAACCCTAATTCTTTTTTAGTACTCTCAAACAAATCTTTTTTATCTTCGACACTAATATATTTTAAATTAATTCGATAATTTTCTTCAACTTTTTCTTCTATGTATTCTTTAGCTTTCTCACATTCTTTACAGTTTTTATCGTAAAAAACATATACATTTAAATCTCTATTGGAAGAAGAACTAGCCACTGCTGCTTTACATGTCATAGGTATAAGTATAATAACCAATAATACACTAATTAATAATCCTTTTTTCACATTAAACTCCTTATTTCTTATAATAAATACTATATATATTCTTATAATTATAATTAAATTCGTTATTAATAATTATAGGTTTTATTCCATATTCATCATAACGATATATTGTATCCTTACAAATAAAATATATATTATTATTAACAACTCTTACTTCATTTATATCATCATACTTAAATAAGTAAATTTTATTACTTAAATCTTTCTTATAAACTTTATAAAATTCATTATTACTATTGTAATAATAATAAGCTCGATCTCCTTCAAAAGCCTCTATATAATCATCTAATGGAAAATCTTTAGTAAACAATAACGTATTATTATAAAATTCATAAATATTTTTATTACTCCATTTCCCATCATAATATTTAGCAGCATTATTCTTAGTACCTGTTATTTCATATTTCTTTTTAGATGGATCTATTTGATACTGCATTAAATTACTTTTATCCAATAAATATAGCTTATTATCTACAACTCCATTTATATAAATATTAGTTGATAAAGATATTGGCATCTCTTCTACTTTATTTTTTAATATATCTATAATTAATAAACTGTTATATAAAGGTAAATTTTCATATTTAGGTAAAATATAATATTTATCTATTAAAATTCCTAAATTGTTATTATAAATATCATAGTCAGCAAATTTTATGGCATTATTATCTTTGTTAGTAACTTTAACCAAATCGTTATATTCATATAAAAGAACAATTTCATTATCATATATATTTTTATTAAATATTTTATTATTACTAGCAGTTGTAGTAGTATTTATACTGTTATATTTATCTTTGTCAAAATTATTTAATGTTGCTATAAAAGATGTTAAATCATATTTATCTTTAGCATAATTATAAGAATATTGTCTATTATCTATATTACAATATATTTTACTTTCATCATTATTTTTAACATATAATGGTGAAATACACATAAGTTCATCTTGTTCATATATTCTTATATCTTTAATCACCTTTTTCTGTTTATTAAATTTATTATCAAAATCAAAAGTGAATTGTTTGTTATCTATTGCAATATTAAATAAATAATAATCATCTTTTTTATTGTGATAATATTCTTCATGTATGATTGCTTTTTTATCATCTATTTGCATTTTATATGTCACAGAATGGTGTTGTTTAAATAAAGTAATTCCAAATTGTAAAATTAACATTACAATTAATAAAATTATGACAAATTTTATTATCTTTTTCATACTACCACCACCAAAAATTATATCAAAAAAATAGTTGTTACAACAACTATTTTATGAAGTCTTATCTCTACTTGGATAAAGTTTTTTCTTTTCTAGCATATATGAAGATATATTAGTTTCAATTTCATCTAAAGATCTTTTATCAATATTAGATAAAGTTACAAATTCTTTAGCTGTATCAATATATACTTTTCCCCAAATTAAACTTGCTAAAACTTTTAAATCGTTGAACATATCAGGCGTAATACTATCAACAAAATAGCCAAATAAAGCTCTTTTTCTTCCAATAATAATTCTTTTATCAGTAAGAGCTATTACTGCTGTAGAGAAAACATCAAATGAACTTTTACTTTTTTGAGCGACAAAAGCATACATAACTTTTTCGTCAGGATTAACAAACTTATCCACAACTTTAGAATTAGCTTTTAATCTCCATGCTATAGTCATAGGATAGTTTCTTTTAAATTCTTTCACATAATCATATACTTTTTTCATTTTACTCCTCAATAGTCATATATTGACCTAAAAAATCTACTAATTCATCTAATGCCATTTCACCTAAATGCATATCAATTACTTTACCTTGTTGAACGACAAGCATAGTTGGAGTTCTAACGTCACTTAACTCATATTTTTCAACTTGCATATCACCATATAAACTATATACTTCGTCTGCTTCTTGATCACTTATCGCCAAAACATTTAAATAATTTACAACAACATCATATTCATTTACCAAACGTTTCATAATGGGTTCTTGAGCCATACAATGTGCACATTGTGGACTTGCTATATATATCAATGATGCATCTTCGCCATTCAATATTTCTCTAAATTCATCCATAGAAATATCCGTAATTGTTTTTTCCTCTTTCTTACATGAATTACAGTTTTTTAACTCAGGAACAACATAAGCAAGACCAAATACAATTATTAATGATAAAACAATAATAGCAGCATTTTTTAATTTATCAATAGTTTCTTTTTTCATCATAAACCTCCTTCACTATGTTTTTATTATAACATAATAAAACGATAGTGACTATCATTTTATTAAAATAACTAAAATTCTTCATATTAAATCTTTTACTTAATATACTTTATTGGAGGAATTTAAATGATTACAGTAGGAATACCAAAAGCATTACTATACTATAAATATGGAACATTATGGATTAATTTTTTCAATGAATTAAAAATCAATACTAAAGTTAGCAATAAAAGTAATAAAGAAATTCTCGAAAAAGGTATTAAATTGGCACAAGATGAAGCCTGTTTATCATTAAAATTGTATTTAGGACACGTTAATGAATTAGTTGGAAAAGTAGACTATATTCTAGTGCCAAGAATCGTAAGCCTTAAAAAGCATGAAAAACTATGTACTAACTTCTCTCTTTTATATGATTTAGTTCAAAATACATTTAAAACTAAAATATTAAACTACAATATTGATATCGATAAGCATATCAGTGAAATGGATGCTTTTATAAAAATGGGAGAATGTTTAAATAGAACCAAGGATGAATGTAAAAAAGCATATATAAAAGCAAAAAATAAAGTTCAAGAAGAATTGGATATCATGCTCAAAAAACAAGACTTTGATTTAAAAAGCACTGCCCCAAAAATTCTTCTAGTCGCGCATCCTTATAATTTATATGACGAATTAATTGGTAAACCGATTATTGAACAATTAAAAAAGAGTAATATAAAAGTAATTTACTCGAATATCTACGATGATATAAAAAAAGAGTATGAGTGTAGCAAAATAAGTAACTCCATTTATTGGACATATAATAAAGACTTAATGGGAGCTATAAGTCATTATCAAAAATATGTTGATGGAATTATTTTAATTACTACTTTTCCTTGCGGTCCTGATTCTTTAGCCAATGAAATGATTATAAAAAAAGTTAAAGATCTTCCCATTATTTCAATAGTAATTGATGAACTAAATAACACAAGTGGTCTATTTACTAGATTAGAAAGTTTTATTGATATAGTACAAATGAAAAGAGGAATAATAAATGGATGATAAAATTGTAAGTTTTCCTCACTTAGGTAATTATTATGTTCCTGTTAATTATTTACTAAAAACATTATTGAAAGTAAAAATTATCCCTTCTCCACCTATTACGAAAAAAACGATTGAATTAGGTAGTAAATATAGTCCTGATTCCGTATGTTTACCTTTTAAATATAATTTAGGAAACTTTATTGAAAGTTTAGACAAGGGAGCTAATATTCTTATTCAAGCTGGAGGTGGCTGTAGATATGGATACTATGCTGAAGTACAAGAAACTATTTTAAGAAGTTTAGGTTACAATTTTGATTTTTATACGTTAGTTAATACTGATAAATTTACTCCCTTCTACCTATATAATACTTTTAAAAAAATTAATCCTAAGTTATCTTTTATAAAGTATGCTTATTTTACTCTTCTAACTTTATTAATGATTAATTATATGGATAATATTGATGATTATATAAGGAAAAATATTGGTTTTGAATTAATAGAAGATAGTTTTACTAGATTACATAAAAAAATGTTAAAGGATTTTACTAATTGTCACTCTTTTACTATTCTTACATTTAATTATTTCAAATACAAAAAGAAATTTAAAAAACTAAAAGTTATAAAACCAAAAGATTGTATGAAAATTGGTATTATTGGAGAATTATATACTTCTATGGAACCACATTCAAGTTATTTTTTAGAACAAGAATTAGCTAAAATGCATATCGAAGTCAAAAGATTTACTAATGTTAGCTATTTATTAATTAAAAAGAAACATAAAATCAAGAAAATGCTTAAGTATGTACGAGATTATATGAAATACCCTATTGGGGCTGATGGCTTAGATAATGTTTATCGCACTAAAAAATTAATTGATGAAGGATATGATGGATTAATACATATTAAACCGTTTGGGTGTACTCCAGAAATTGGTGCTATGCCAATAATAAAAAAAGTATGTGACGATTATAACATGCCTATTATTTTCTTTTCTTTTGATACTCAAACTAGTGAAGAAGGTATAAAAACACGTTTAGAAGCCTTTTACGATATGTTAAAGATGAAAAAGGAGAATAGAAATGATTAAATGTTCAATGGGAATTGATATAGGCTCTATTTCAACCAAAGGAGTCATTATTGATGAAAATAATAATATTGTAGCAAGTGCATATATAGAAACTAAAGGTAATCCAATCGGGGCTGTAAAAACTTTAATTTCTATATTAGGAAATAGATTGGATACTAATTATTATAAAGTTTTACATGTAGGTACAACAGGAAGTGCTAGAAAATTAATTGGTACTATTTTAAAAGCGGGGGTTATAAAAAACGAAATAACTGCCCATGCGGTTGGAACTATTTCAAAGTACCCTAATGTTAGAACTATTCTTGAAATTGGGGGGCAAGATTCAAAGATAATCTTAATTGAAAATAAAATGGTAACAGATTATGCCATGAATACTTTATGTGCAGCAGGAACAGGAGCTTTTTTATCTAGTCAAGCTAAAAGATTAGGTGTTGATATAAAAGATTTTGGGACAATTGCTTTATCGTCAACTAATCCTACTAAAATTGCAGCAAGATGTACAGTTTTTGCGGAATCTGATTTAGTACATAAAGCTAATGTTGGCTATAAAAAAGAAGATATAATTGCAGGACTTTGTTACAGTGTTGCTAACAACTATTTAAATAATGTTGGCAAAGGTAAAAAAATAGTTCCTCCCATTATCTTTCAGGGTGGTGTTAGCAAAAACGTCGGTGTTCAAAAAGCCTTTAGAGATATTTTACAAGAAGATATTATTGTCGATGAAAATGGGCCATTAATGGGAGCATTAGGAATAGCTATTTTAGCTAGAAATAGCAAAGAAGAACTTTTTAATTTTGATTTTATTAATATTAAATATGAAACTAAAGGTATCGAATGTGAAAAATGCCCTAATCATTGTGAAATAATATGCATAAAGAAAGATAATGAATTACTTGATGCTTGGGGTAATCGCTGTGAAAATGGACTTAACCAATTAAATGTTTAATTTTTTTTATAAAAAAAGACGAGTTCAACATTGAAACTCGTTTTTGTTTTTAATCATCAAAGAAATCATCAAAGAACTTATTATCATCAATCTCATCATCAATAACAATGTTAGGTTTATCATTGTCAGTTTGATTAGAAGATTCTTGCCTTGGAGTATTAGCTATTTGTTGATCACTTGTATTATTTTCTGCTATAATTTGATCTTCAGTAATCAAAGGTACGTTCTCTTCAACTACTGGTTCAGGATTGATAATCATGGTTGGTTCTTCCTTAGGTAAATTTGAATTAATTGGCATTGCCATTTTCTCATTATTTTCAACCTTAGGCTCCTCAATAACATCCACTGTTGGTTCAGCTTGAACAACTTGAGGTTTTGGCTCGACAACAGGTTTTTCTTGTGGTGGAGCCTCTTTTTCCATATTAGCCTTCTTTTCTTCTTCTTCAATTTCAGCAATTTTAGCATCAATTTTCTTAATTAAATCATCCATATTTAAATCTGGACCGTTATTATTCATTTTATTAGGCATAGCTCCAAACATTCCAAAATTACTATTCTGGTTGGAAGACGTCATACCAGAAAATCCTCCACTACCCATAGGTGGAAATGGTGGGAAAGCATTATTCATTCCGCCACCGGAAGGCATTCCTCCGTTATCCATCATTTCTTTAATTTTTTGTTGTCTTTTTTCTTTGACAAACTCTCTTACATCAAAAACAGCAACTGGACGTTTTTCTCTTTCTGGATAATCAATCGGTCCATATTTTTTACCCCAATCTATTTTAAAGTCAGGTGTAAATGATGTTTTAAATGGCTGCATACGCATTTTCAACACAATTTGATCAAATTGTTTCATTCTTTGTAAATCACTTACTGTTACTAATGGTGTTGATGCTGTTTTATCATCTTTTTTAGACTTTACTTCACCACACAATTTACTAATTTCCTCTAATGCAGCAAGTTCAGTTGATATCAAATAAATTAAATTTCCACAGTTACCTTTAATAGTTTCTGCATTTTGCTCACCATATACTTGTTTTAATTGAGCAAAGTTCTGAATAATCATTGTAAAACGAATCTGTCTAGAACGAGCTGCCGTAATCATTGTTGTAACATCTTTTAATGGTGGCATATTAGCAAACTCATCTAGTAAGAAATTGGTACGAACAGGTAATCTACCTCCATTAGATTGAGCAACATCAATTAACGTTTCATAACATTGCTTAACAAATATAGTTGCTAAAGAGTGATATGTCTTCTTTTCATCTTGAATAATTATAAATACTGCTGTCTTTTCTTTACCAATTGATTCTAGTTCAAAATCACTATAAGAAAGCATTTCTGATAAATTTTCACGAGAAGAAAACAATTTTATTTTTTGTTTAAATACTGCAATAATACTACCTTTAGTTTCACTTGGAGCCATAATAGTACCACTAGCATTAATATAAGCAGGACTATTAGGATCTTTCATTGAGAAGTATTCTTTTACATAAGTCGATGCCCCACATTTATCTTCACCAACTGTCGTAGTTAAACTAATACTATTAATATTTATTTTATCCTCGGTTGTGTCTTCGAACATACCAAGGGCAAGTCCTGAAAAATAATCTGCTGATGTTTTTTCCCAGAAAGGATCCGCATTACCATTATTTTCTTCATATAGAATATTTAAAGCCAAATCATCAAGTAACTCTATAGCTTTATCATGATTTCCATTTTTATATAAACGATATGGAAGTGTTAGTGGGTTCCAAGCATTACCTTTTTGTGGATTACGGAAATTAAGAAGGATAATATTATAACCTTTAGCCTTTAACATACTTCCCGTTTTTTCATATAACTCACCTTTAGGGTCAGTACAAATCATGGATTCACCTTTTTTAGCAAGAACCTTAATAGTTGGCAAAATAGTAGATTGTGTTTTACCACTACCGGTAGCACCAATTACTAAGTTATGAGATTCACCATCATCAACCCATAACTCACCATTTTTACTAATCAAAGGAATACCAGCATAATTAGAATGCTCATCTGATGGATGGACACATTTTAAAACATTTTTCATTTCTCTTTCTTTAGCCCATCTACTATATCCTTTATCCTTTTTTCCAACGCTTAATCCAATTCCTTCTTCGCGTTCAAAAAAGTATGATGAAACACTTAAAAATAGCCCTACTAAAGCCACAAAATAAAATACTAAAGTAGTAAATATTCTATCTGGTTTAAATGCAGGTAACGGATTTAAACCATACAATCTACCTTCAGATGCTAAAGTTGGTAAATTAACAATCCCCAACGCTACTACATATAAAAGAAAAATAGCAAATAAAACAAAAATAAATATATCTTTGGCATCTGCCCTAAATTTAAGTTTCATTATATTCCTTCTTTCCCACTATAATCAACAAATTCATTTTACAACAATTTACTAAAAATTACTAGAATATTTTATATCTATCTCATATATCAGTACAGCTCGACAAGAAAAAGTGTATTGATTACCATATTGATCAATTACTATATATGTTGGATTTTTACTATTTCCTTGCACTGTATATTGCTTTACTGACACGTCAACAATCTTATCCATTTTTTTATTTACAAAGTCTAAAAAACTTGAATAATCACTAAAATTGTTTTTACTATTATTTGATAATAAGTCATAAGCCTCTTTTGGACTATTGATAACTTTATATTTAAAATCTTGAAAATATCTTTGAATTAATACTTCTGTAGTCACATTAGTTATCTGAAATTCATTATAAGCATATGCATCTTTACCATAATCACTTTCATTATCATAAGTTGGCGCTAAATAGTCCTTTATATAAAAAGCACCAACACCTACTATAGCAATTATAAAAATACAAATGATTATTTGTTTAATCGTATTAGATTTCATCAATCAATGCCCCCACTCTTTCTGGAATAATGGAATAGGTATAATTAGAAAAATTTAATTTTACAATTAAACTATATGCAGTCCTCTTACCAGTATAATCTTCATCAATATTTATAGGTCCTTCTAAAAAACCTTTTACATAGTATGTATTTTTATTATTTTTATCCTCTAATATTTTCTGAGCAACAAAAGTTGAATATTCCTCTATTGCATCATTATTTGCTATTGCATTATAAATAGTAATTTTATGTTCTTCCTTATATTTTTCATCAATTAAATTATAAACAGCTTCACGATTGTTAGATTGTATCAACTGAATATATTTATTAACACAATTTTCAACAGTATAAAATATATTAGGACTAGTAACATATTCTAATTTAACTTCTTGATTATTATCGATATGCCTAGTTAACAATAGCAATCCCATAAAAATAATTATTGATAAAACTAATGCTGTTATAAATATTTTAAAAGACGTTTTATCCATATTACCACCTTTTTATTATTTTACCAATTTTGCACATCAAAATACTTAACATCATAACCATTTGTATAACTAAGAGGATCATATACATAGTCACCATCTAAGAACAATTCATATTCTTCAGCACGACGTAGTTTTAATTGATAACTTTCTGTATTTTCTCCTTCTATCATAATATAACTACTCATCACATTCCATAATGCTTGAATATCTTTTGCCTTACCATAAGCTCTTACAGCTTCATTACCGGCAGTAAAGCCTTTATCTAGCATTAAACTTAAGATAGCATCATATTGATTATTAGAGAAAACTACATTATTATCTGTAATATAAGAATTTAATAACGCTTTATTTTTATCAACCATACTATTAAATATCTTATCAACGGTTTCTTTAGGTATTAATGTTCCGGCTACCACTGACCCATTATAGATATTTTCATATAATCTATTACCATTTTTATCCACAAGGGTTATACCATAGCCTACCTTTATACTTCCATCACTAGTAGAATATACAACATAATTATCACCATCTACGTAACTTCCCGAAGTACCACCTTCTATAGTTTTTATCCAATTACTTATATTATTGGTCGATGGTCTAGGATTATCAGCACTTACATATAAAAGAGGATCTACTCTAAATTCTGAAGCACTTCCACCTTCATATATTTCAAAATGTAAATGGGCTCCTGTCGAACTTCCAGTATGGCCTACTTTACCAATAACTTGTCCTTGTTCGACAACGTCTCCAGCCATAACAGTTACTGAATTTTGAGCCATATGTGCATATAACGTATATTCGCCATTTCCATGATCAATTTTAACATAGTTGCCATATCCACCGCCGTCATTATTTCCATACGCACTACCTTCGTGATCCGCGAATTGGGTTTGCGAAATAGAAGTTGGATATACCACTACTCCACCTTTAGCAGCTATAACATTATGTACATTAACTTGTCCTTCGCCTGAAATATCTATTCCTCCATGAAAACTTCTTTTTCCGCCAATATTTCGCCATCCAAAATTAGAACTAATTGATGTCAAAGCTGGAGCTCCTGTTGCCATAATTTTATTTCCCACTACGGTAGTTTCACTACTACCAACTGGCCACCAAAAACTTCCATCACTATTTAATGGTCTAAAATAAGCATTAGTATCTTCAGATTCTAATAAATAGGCATAATACATATATATTTCATCAATAATTTCATTAATTTTATCTGTATTTTCACTAGTATTGTTATTAGTATTAATCATATATTCATTATAAAAATTAAAGATAAAATTCTCATCAATCAAATTCCAATAATATACACTACCACTATTATCATCATCTAAGTCCCCTTGTTGGATAGATAATGTATATGTTTCACCTTCCATATCAGGAACGCAATTATAATTGGTATCGCCACTTAACCAATCATCATTATTAGCTATTTCCCTTAATGTTAATGATGAATAATCACAAGCACGATTAGTCATAATTTGATATTGTGCTAACTTGTCAACTTGACTAATTAAATAGTCCATATTTAAATCTTTATCTAAATCATTATTATCATTATAACCAACTAAGGTTGCTAAAATTAAAGTTCCATCTACATTTGCTTTATAATTATATTTTGATACTACCTCCGTTATTTCTTTTCTTAAATCTTCATATATATCAGTTCCATCACCAACACCTGAAAAAGTATCTTTGTTAAAAAGAATAACAAATAAAATAAGGATAAAAAGAAAAGGTACAACCATAAGAGGTACATATTTTATTAATTTCTTTGCAGCAACGGTTTTGAGAGCTTCACCTCTATCTTGACTATGATTAAAAGAAGGTAGTGTATTATTAGCATTACCATTCATCTTTTCACCATGCGAATTATTTAAATTCTTTTGATTGCTTGAACTATCAGCCATAATATCACCACCTACTTAAACTAACTATAAATTATAGTCCTCCTCCACTACCAAATGATGCTAATTCTTCTGGAGTTACAACAATGTTTATACGCATACGTCTATGTCCACACACAAACAAAGCTTCACCTTGTGAATATTGTTTAATACTTTCTTTTTCATTATCATTTAAGTCTACTAACTTAGCTAAATCTTCTGTTGCTTGTTTCTTTAATCCCATTATTAGATAATAAGAAGCATTATCGAAAATAGCTTTACCTTGAGTAATAACACTTGGATTAGCAAAGTCACTTGGTTGTTGTGTAATTATAATAGAACCTGTATTATATTTACGAGCACGACGTTGTACTTGAGCTAAGAAATCAGCACCTAATGAGTTATTATCACCTAATAATACATGCGCCTCATCAACCATAAGAATAGTATCTAATTCACGATTTAAACATAATCCCCAAGCATACTTCAAAATATTAAAGAATAAGGCATTTCTAATGTTTGCTTCGGCATTCATTAATTCTTTTATATTAAATGTTATAAAATCACTATTATGAGTAATCGTTGTATGACCATCAAAATAATATTTTAAATCATTTGTTAAAGGTCTTATTTTTAATTCAAGACGTTCCATAATATCTTTTTCATGTGTATGATCAGTCATTGACATAAGTCTACCTTTAATAGTAGCATATACATCACTAAATGTTGGATAATCATTAGCTGTAAAATTATAAAAATCTTTATCAAAATCTATTCCAAAACGGCGATAAGTATCTTGCACTACTTCACTAAATAACGTTAAAACATCTTCTTCAATAGATGGATCATAATATTTCATAAATGCTTTTAAGAATTGTAAAGTACGTGTCAAAACAGTATATCCTAAACCTTCTTTAATTTCATCTTCATCAGCATCAATAACTATTTGTAAAGGGTTAATCATACCAAATTCTCCACCTTTACCTAAGTCTATAGTATCTCCACCAAATGCCCTCGTCATATCTTCAAGCTCGTTTTCAGGGTCAATAGCAACTATTTGACAACCATTTCTTATGTGTCCACGAAGTAAAAGTTTAGCAGCTGTCGATTTACCAGAACCAGATGTACCTAATAAAATAAGATTGGCATTATTTCTATTATTTTCTTTCTTAATTTTATATAAGAATTGATTAAATAAGATTACTCCTCCTGAAAAATCAACTCCTAAAAGTGTAGACAATCCTGGATCTTTAATACTGTCAAAGATAAATGGATACATAGCAGCAATTGTAACAGAAGGTATCGGTGTACCAATTCTATCTTCAATATCTTGTTTAGGGAATATTGGTAAAATTGATTTTAAAACTTTTTCTTGTTCAAATCTTAATGAAACAGCCTTTAATTCCATTGCATCAAGATAATTCTTAACATTTGTTTTCTTTAATTCTAAATCTTCTTTGGTATCTGCTGTTATCATAATGTGCATTTGAAAATCAAAGATTCTTGCTTGACTTGAAGCTAACATCGTAACAAAATATTCCAAAGATTCATAATCTAATCTAATTCGCTCTTGAATAGTACGATCCTTTTCTTCCTGATATCTTGTTTTCAATTCCGCAATTTGTTTATTTAACATTTTAGAAATTGTTGAAAAAGGAACAGGGATATGTTTAATAACTACTTTAATACCTGGCATTGTTGTTAATGTTGATAAATATCCTGGTGCTATAAATTTAGGATAAGAAACAACTGTTAATAATGTAGCATATTTATCACTTATAAAGAAATCACTATATCCAAAACTTAATCCTTTAGGAGCAATTTGTGATTTAAAATTCATTGAACTCATAGTGCCACCACCGTTCCAAATTCTGTAGTTTGTCCACCATTTAAGAAGTTATCCAAGATAACTCTTAAATCATCATTGCTAGTCTGACTAGACATTAATCCACATGCTGACAAAGAATTTATTAGCATCCTAATTCTCTTTTGAATTAAATCTAAATTACCTTCTTTAAATAAAATGTAGTATTCCGTATCTACAACATTATTATTCATAAAATTATTTCCTTTTTGTATATCCTCACTTATTAACTTTCTAATTGCAGGGGATTGAGTTTGATTATACAAAACTTGTAATTGTGACATGTATATTGAAATATCTACTGGCCTATCAGCAACAACTAACCAGAATTCAAAATCAATTTGATTATAAAAATTCTTTAGATTGTTTAATACTGCTGCTTGTGCCTCCTCATCCAATATAAAGATGTTTCTAGGAGCAACTTTAACTCCTGTTACTTTTAATTGGTTATCCAATATTATCATTCCATTTGTAATAGATTGAACTGGTACCCAATCTTCAGTATATTTACTGCTTGTTACCGGCTTCTTCTTCGCCATAATTATTACACCAACCTTTCCAATAATATCTTTGCCTATTAACAAAGAAATAATTATAAATACTAGTCAATAATACCAAAACATTATGTTGATATGGTATTGGTATTACCAAAAAACCAGTTATAGCTGCCGGAGCTAAAACTCCTACCGCCACCATCCAATTTGTTAGCATCCCTTGAAATGCTAAAATTAGTATTAATGTTATTCCAGCACCTGTTCCAAATATTATTAAATCAATACCACGGAAATAACTAAGTATTAATTTACCTCTATTAGCATTTGCTGGAATGAGATAATTATTTTCCATCCAATATCACTTTTCCTTTCTCTTCCTTTTTATTTATAATTAATATATTTTATCTTATTGAACGATCAACTTTTCCTTTTTGTGGATTAAATCTTCCTTTAGCTTTATACTGTTCTTTTGTAATAGTTCCCATCTTATAATCAGGCTTAGATGCCTTTTTATCTTTCTTAAAGTCACCAGCAAAGCTAGGATTAATACTATAAATATCTCCGGCTTTATTAGCTTTTTCATAGTTTTTAGTAGCAATAGTTGATGCCGTTGATGTCTTAGCAACAATATCAGCAGCTTCATCCATAGTTATATTATTACCATTAAGATCTTTAAAGTTACCAGTTTGTACTCCAACTTGCCAATTACGCTCAGCTTCTGCAGCAAGAGATTGCATATCTATCATATTCTGTTTAGCCGATTCAATTGTACCAGATGTCAAATTCAACTTACGAGCAGATCTATGTAATTGAGCTTGAGAAGCTGATTTTTGAATGGTATTTAAAATTCCACTACGAGCCTTCGAATCCCCAGTTCTAGCTTGAAGAGCAGCATCTCCTGCTTCTTTCCATGCACTAGCCTTTTTACCAGTCATACCGCCTTGGAAACCAGCATTCATACCTGTTGCAGCTCCAGTAATTGCTCCTCTTAAACCACGACCCGAAATAGCACCTGCCACTGTACCTGTAGCTAAACCAGTTAAAGCTCCTGTTACACCTGCTAAAACTCCGCTAGTATTCTTATCATGTTTAATTCCTAAAGCATCCTTTATAAAATTAGGAGCATCTTTAGCAAACATTAATAACGCGATAATAAGGAATACTAAAGTATAAGCATTCAAATTAGTATTAGTTGCAAACAATTCACCTTTAGATAACGCTGACAATAACATCAATACAAAGTATATAATTCCCAGTCTTACAAAAATATCTAAAAATGTGGAGATAAGTTGTTTCGTCCAAGAAGCAAAAGCACCATCTTTACTAGATTTAGGATCAATATAACTCATAACAGGAACTGGTGCAATCATTTCTAATATTAACATTTTAAATAACCTAATACCTACTTGTATAGTCATTAATATTAAAATAATAACAATAACAACCCCTGCACCTAATGCAAAGATATAATTAAAGTCATACTCATAAATTCCATTTTTCTTATCTTTATATCTTTCCATAACATCAGATAAACTAGTAATTGCTTCTGGCCTATCCCCAGGATCTAATTGCTCTGAAGGTCTAAAAAATGCCCCTAAAGCAGTAGTTGCCATCAAATTAGCATTATCCTCTACCGTATCTGAGTTATCATTAGTTTGATTTAAAATTATTTTAGGAAGTACTGGAATAAACTCAGTTTGTACTCTTCTTAATAAAGGAAATAGATTGGGTAATAAAATAAGGAGTATAAGCATTGTAATAGCTCTACTTATTAATTTAGAAACCCCTTTTTCTTTATCAACCATAGTTTCTGGATTTACCATATATCGTAGTAAAGAAAGGATTAATTTAAAAGTCATAAATATTCCTAAAAAAACATATATTTTAGTATAAATATCATTAACTAATCCTGAATTTAACTCAATTGACGCAAGATCAAATAATCCTTGTAAAATCCATTCGATTACAGAATAAATGCAATAATTTATACTTGCAAACAACCCTCTAATTTGATTTTCTAAGAAGGTGGTGAATATTGACATCGATAACATAACTAATCACCCTCCTATTTAATCCCACACATTGGATCATCAACTAAATTAATATTACCTTTAATTCCAGGTAAATTTAATAGTGTTTTAACAATTATTGGAACAAAGAAAATAGCAACAGCAGCAATACATCTTTTAACAAATTTACCAGTTGCTTTCTTCAAAGCATCTTTATCATCATTTAAAACTACACTACCAAAATCAACTGAACCCAAAATAATTAGTAAAATTGGCACAACTATTCTAATAATGTTGATAGCATCTTGTAACATTTTATAAGCACCTGGTGTTAATAAACCATTACAATTTATGGCAAAAACAGGTTCAATAATTAACAATAACAACATTATTAAAGCAAAAATACATTTAATTTTTCTATTTTTAAGCATAATAAACACCCCAATTGCTTAATAATCACTGTTATTATAACACAAAAATAGTAATATCAAAATATTTTTTAACTTCTTTTATGACTTATTATGTAAAAAGAAGAAATTTTAATTAAGTTATCGATAATTGTTTAATTAACTACTATGTTCTTATTATAATAAAAACGAATTAAATCTTCACGATTTAACTCGCTTTTTACATTTATTATTTATTTAACAATATAAGGGTCTTCGTAAGTTCCACTACCAGAAACATAGGTTACACTAGCATCAAAATGAGCATATAATCTAACTCCCCTAATACGGTTAGCATATTCCCTTTCAACAGTATTACTAATGTAATAAACTTCTTCTGTGTTATCAGCAACACCCGTTATTGTCCACCATTCCTCATTATTACTTGCTAGATAATTATAATTATAGCAAGAATTATCTAAAGCTTTATTACAATTAGGGTCTAAGCTAGCATTCATATAATCATACAATGGTAGTAAACTAAAGTACTGATTAGGTAAAGTGCTAGAACATTCTGTACTTCCATCTTTGCTCGTATCATCTAAACTACGATTACCATAACAAGCAGTATGAGTAGTTATCAAACTCTTAATAATCAAATATCCCTCTTCATCGTCAACTACTTCTGTATCAATGGAATCCCTCATTCGACTAATATCATATTGGTTAATCCCACGGTAATTATCAGTAATAATATTGAATCTATTATCCCACGTTGCTCTTAATAATTCTGGATCTCCTAAAACAACCATTTCACCATTTTCATAAATTTTAACAATACGCCAATAAAAATCACCTAATTTAATATAGTTATTAACATTATCTCCTTTAAAAACATAAACATTCTCTAAAGTACCACTATCAGGATTAATTTGTACTGTAGCATATAATCCCTCACTAGTAGTAACAAGATTATCAGCAATAACAACATTGCTTATTGTTTTAGTTGTATAATCGGTGCCACAATCTAAAGTAGCACGATATGAATAATCATTAACTGTTTTAGTAACATACAAAGTTCCATCGCAACTAGCATTGTCTTTAGTACGTTTAGAAATATCGGTTAAATATCCATCTTTAGTTAATTTATCGGCATTAACTGTCTTTGTACCTACTGTTGGTAATTCATCTTCATGATCCTTAAAATAGTTCTTACCTGCTGATACTATTCGCTCTTCAATTTGACTATAACTCAAGCTCTTACTACCATTACCAACTATTAACATTAATACAATTATTATTAATAAAATGGCTCCAACAGCTGATGCTAAAATTACAATCATTTTTTTATTATTTCTCATAAACTCACCTTCAATAGAATTATAACAAAGAACAAAAAAAAAGACAAATACATTTTATATATTTGGCTTTTTTAAATTTCTATGTATTTGATTTTTTACCGCTATCAGCCCAACAACTTATAAAATTACCATTCTGAGTGCCAGTATTTCCAACCATAGTAATTAACAAATTAACAAGAATAGGGATAAAGAATACAGCAACTGCAGCAATAGCTCTTTTTACTAATCTACTAGTAGCTCCTTTAATCTCCTTATCATCACTTGATAAAACAGCTTTTCCTAAGTCAATAGATCCCATAATAATTAACATAATTGGAATAGCCCATTGAATAATTGTTAAAATTGCCTTTAAAAAGTTAATAACCGTTTTCAAGTCACCACAATAATCATTAGCCATAAATAACATAATACTTCCTCCTTCTCTTTAAACTTATAATACTTTATTCCATAAACAATGTCAACTTTTTTTCAATTATTTAACATTTGTTTACATTTCCTATTTCTTTATAACACCCAACTTAACAAATAAGTCAGTTAACATAGGTTTACTAGATCTATCATCAAGTGGTTTTATAACATGAAATACTTTTAATCCAGTTTCATATTCAAATGTATCTATATTGCCACCAGATACAAGTGTTTTATTCAATACTATTTTTTTACCTTTTAATTTATCAAAAATACCATTATCCAATTTTAATAATTTATTTAATTTTAGTATTGATGGTTCAATTAAATAAATAACATCATCGCATACACTAGGATCGCAATCATTTAAATCGACAATAACAACATTATAATTTCTTGCTTTTAATAATTGTGGCATCAAATCAACTTTATTAACTGATACCAATGATGGATCATTAAAATAAGTAAATTCTCTTTTATTTACTTCGATAGCTAAAGCACTTTTACCATGTATTGTCTCTAATTCACGCTTCATAAGATAAGCTAAAGTTGTCGCTCCTGCATTAGATGTTACATTTTTCAAACCTATTATCTTACTAATTTGAGCAACTTGTTTAGGAGCGGTTGCCACAGCCTGTTTGGGAGCATCCACATTATTAATTGCCACATTAGTATTATTTATTGGTGACAATTGATGAAGATAGGCAACATCTTTATAAGTATTAGGATTAGCTAGTAAATAAACTATTTCATCAAATGTTTTACCAAAATTATAAAACCCCATAGATATTAATTGTGATATAAAACTTGGATTAGAAAATTCTTCATCATTAGGGAGCATTAATATAATTTTATCAACAGGTAATCCTATAGATAATTTTTGATAATTAGTAATATCGTGATAATTTTTCATAGCTGTTACATCAAATACCATTCTTCCAAAAAAGAAATTAGAAAACTGGCTTATTATTTCTTCAACATCATATTCACCACGTAAAGTCTTAATAATTTCAATATTAAGTCCTGCTAAAACTGATTCTTGTTGATTAGTTATCAAAACATTCATAATTTCACCTTCTAATAATTAACTCCTTGTACATTCCATATTATCATCTAAATCTTTATATCCTAATTCAATTATTCTAGTCTCCCCCGAAATAGGTATTTCTATTTTGTTTCTTACAATAGGAAGAGAAAACGTTATATAAATTTTAACTTTATATATCATTCCACGATCATTTTTTGTCGAAGCAATGTAATACCTATCTACATATCCTACTTCATTTGTAACCATGTTCCATATGTCATCACAAGTTCTATATCCTTCATTTTGTTCAATTTTATTTATAATAGCATTCTTAAAACGAAAAAATTTACCATAATTGATAACAATAGCCATAAAACCAATATATATAGTTAAAAACACTAATACTATTTTTAATAATAATGTTCCACCTACTGATTCTCTCACTATCAATCACCTCTTATATGTAAATTATTTTAATTATTTATTTGGATCATATATTTCTTCTTCTGCTTCATTTCCCCATCTATCACCAATTTGATTTAGTATTTTAGGGACAAAGAAAGTAATAAATGCTAAAATGGCAGCAACAGCTACTACTACAACAATTGTCATATTTAATTCTCCAGTCGCTTCTTTCACTATAAAACACTCCTTTCTACTATATTAATAATTATAACCATTTTCTAAATTTATATCAATACTTAGATACTGAAAAGCTGTAACATTGACAGTAAAAGGATTACCATAGTTCCACCACCAGTTACTACCAACATTATCATTGTTCGCCTTTCCATATTAGATAATCTATTTTTATATTTAACTTCTCTTGCTTTATTTTGTAAACTTGAAACTGATCTTGAAAACATTAATAACTGTTGATATTTATTCTCTTGAGCTCCTAAACTAAGACGATATAAAAGTCTCATCATACGCATAGAATCTCTAACAGGATATCTAATAGCAAAATCCATGTAAGGTTGGATAGAAGAATCTCCAGCATCAATTCTTGCAATCATATCTCTAAGTCCTGGTTTAAATATATCCGGTGCGTCATCAATTGATTTAGATATGGCTACAGGAACAGTATAATTTTGACAAAGTATTTCTAATCCTTTCAAGTAATATGGTAACATTTGATCAATTTCATGCGTATATTTTTTATAGTGACTTTTTAAAGATATATATTGTGATTTATATATTAAAAATGTAACCAAAACTACAGCAATACAATTAATAAATGATAAATTAGTAATAACTAATAATAACAAAATAACAAATGCATAAAATGTTGTCCTTAGTCTTTTCATAAAAAGTTGATTAGGGTCTGCTTTATCACCATATTTAGCACTTACATAAAAATCATAATCTTTTTCTTTTAATCCTCTTAAATAAATATCATTTTCAGATATAAAGGTTTTAGTATCTACTTTCTTAGTATATACAAGAATAAATAATACAATGGCAGCAATAATTATTATTTCCATTATTCAGCACCTACATTCTCGTTATAATATTTTTCTCCTGATAGAAGAAAATAACTATTAAAAATAACTATTAAGTGTAAACAAATAACAACAATTGGATTTTCTAACATCTGTAAATAAGTATTAACACCTAGTAAATACTGAATTAACATTATTAATAAGTAAAGCATTAAACCATACTGAATGAATTGTCTATGAAAATTTTGTCTATCAACTCGATCACGATATACTCCTTCTACTAAAAGGTCTATATCTTGCAACATGTTTTCTAATACTTCCGTAGTATCACGTGAACCTTCTTTAGTAATTTGTAAAAATAATTGATGCATGTTTTTTGTCATATAAAAACTATATTTTTCGTTCATATATTTAATTGATTCGTCAATGTCACCATTTTGATAGGCTAAATCAATCATTTTTTTGACATCCTGTGATACTGGATCTTGCAAAACTCCTGAAGAATATACACCTTCTAAAGCTTTAACAAAACTTTGAGTCGTTTGAAATTCCATAATAGTATTGGTTACATAAACTTGTATTTGTTCAAATATAAACTCACTATAAATTCTTTTACATCTCAAATAAGTTAAATATGGAATCAACGCTACTACTATAACAGTATAAATAATAGATACAATAGGATTATAAAAATACAAATAAGATATTATGAAACCTCCACCAGCAAAAATAATTAATTGAATTAAATATTGTTTCTTCGTATAATCTTGTCCCAATTCTTTTACTTTATCGCGAACCATTTTAAAAGAATAAGGAGCATATTTATTATAAAGATTACTACTTTGGGTTACAACGAATTTATATAAAGACTCTCCCTTTTTTATCCTATAAAGTATTATGAATAAAACCAAAAAAGCAATTATAAATATCTCCATATAACTTCACCACTCTTTCTTGATTTAAAATAGATCTTCTATTTCTTGATTGGCAGTATTGGGTATTGATTTATTAACAGAATTAACTTCGTCAATGCCTTTACCGATAAATAAGTCATCGATTACAACACCTTGTCCTTCTAAATATTCTTTTAAATACTTAGATGGTTGTTTATAAGTTTCTTGACCATTTACTGTTTTTCTATATATTGTATTATGTTTAGCTTCATTATTCTCATCTACATAAAATTCTGTTACTTCACAAATCTCTCTTTTAAAACGTTTTTCTTGCATATCATATCGACCTCGAACATTAACTCCTAATTGAACATATCGATATATTGTTTTTAAGAACTGATCAACGTCGATATTTGTTTCAAGTAAACTATACATACGATGAGGAATACTCTCTGCTTTATCGGCATGGATTGTCGATAAAATATTATGTCCTGAAGAAATAGAATTACGAACAGCCGTTACAGCTTCAGCACTACGAACTTCGGATAATAGAATCCATTTAGGATTTTGTCGCATACATGTAACTAAAACATCACTGTATGAAGCAATATTATTAGTCTTCATAGCAACTATATCACGATGTGGAAAAATTCTATCTAAGTGTAATTCTAGAGTATCTTCAATCGTTATAATTTTTTCATTTTCTTTAGTATGTGCAGCTAAATATTTTACTAATTCTGTCTTACCAGAACCGGTTTCTCCACTTACAATAATGTTACAGTGCCCCTCTACAGCTCTTATTAAAAAATCATGAATATTAATATTAACATAATGTTCTTTTAAAATTTTTTCTTTCTCCAAACGTATTTTAGCTGGTGTTTTACGAAATACTGCTGCAATACCATTTCTAGCTATAGAATCATGAACAAAATTCATTCTTAATTCAGCAGATTCACTATCCAAAAAAGGATGAGCCATATTAAAAGTTTTACCCATAACATTAGAACACTGAAAAGCGATTTTTTCAATTAAAGCATCATTAATTTCCGTTTCATCTGTTCGATAAACTCCCTTATCTAATGTTTTTATCCAAACTTGTCCACCATTACTATAAGAAATATCTGTAATATTATCATCAGTTAAATATTTTTGTAATGGCCCAAAATCGATATTAGAAAATAAATTATCATTATGAAGATAATTAGCGTTTTCTACTATCAAATTATCATTAGTTTGAACAACAGTATTATCCTCTATAGGTTCACTTGTTTCTATAACTGGTTCTTGTCTATCATTAATGGGAACGGTATTGGAAACATTGTAATTAATACCTTGTAAATTCATTCCTTCATCCATAATAACATCTCCTACTCTTCAACATTATTTAAATTTGGGTCAATATTATCAACAAGATCCTCTTCTGGAATATAAATACTTTTCTCTTCAATAAAGTTTCTTAAATATTCACTAGTTACGCTCGTTACAATACCTTCTGTAGAATCACCATTAAATCCAGTAGTATTTGGTACTGGTATAATATCAATTCTATATTCACTATTTAAATTTCCTATAGAAGCTGCTTTTCTTAATAATAAATGCATATCTTCTTTTAATGAGAAAATAATCGTAGCTGGTGTTCTTACTTCGTCACTTGTTTCAAATACATTTAATCCATTAGAAGTTTTAACAGCACGAACTAAAACATTGCTCAATAATTTTCCAACCATTACTTTATTGGTTCCATCAGCATCAGTAGTTATTGTTTGAATATAAATATCAATATAATTACCTGGTAAAATAGAATTACTATATGATGTTGTTATATTAACACCTAAATAATATAAAGTCTCATCAAGAGGCATATCATATAATGCTGCATCAGGTAATTCTTCTTTAGATACTACTGTTCCTTTATAGAACATACTACCTTTAGGAATGATAGTATTAGCATTAACATAATAGTTAATTAAAGAATTAGCTTGTCTTATAACATCTTCTGTAACTGATGCTTTAGCTACTTCACGATATCCTATCATATCAGAAGTGATTTTAGTTCGTGGATCAATTGTTTCTAAAGCATAAGGAACTCTTACAGGATCAATTGCTGCTCGTAAACGCCAATTATATCCTATATAAATGACAAGAACAATTAATAATCCACATAAAATAGTAACAGTATTTTTGTTTTTTAAAAAAACTTTCATTTTTAGAATCAAATTATTCATATTTAAATCCCCTCTTTACTTTCTAATATAGCACTTAATCTATTTACTATATCCATTGAGTCTGTTTTATAATTTACTTCGTCGTTACCTCGTCCTAATAATTTGGAAAACCAACTATAACTTTCTCTAGCTGTAATAGTTACTGTAACTTTAGGTGGGCATTCATCTATATCATCAAAAGTAATTTTATAATTAGTATTACCTGAAACAGATTCCGAAAACCTTCTTATAAAACTTTCGACGAATTTTTCTTCCACAATTCTAATAGTACCAGGTATTCCTGCTATACAATGCATGGAATCTTCTAGATCTTTATCTTCTGTTATTCCATCATAACCAACTCCCACTCGATATGCTTGATAATCAACTGCATCTATCATTGATGCTTCAGTGACTTCTTTTAATATATAATACATATCCTCATTATCCACAGTAACATTTCCAAAAAAGAAAATTAAAATAATTCCTAATAGACCTAATATAAGAAATAAATATCCCCAAACTGATGATTGCATTTTTATCCCACCTTCGTTCCATTAATATATTCAAAATACGAATAAAATCCACCATCATTTTCATCGTTGACATGAATAAACTTACTCTCGTATTTTCCGTTAGTCACATATTCATTTTTATAAACATAATCTATATAAGCATTCTTTCCCTTACCCAAATTATATTTTTTAGTATTACCTCTTATTGTTTTAATCCTATTAGGAGTTAATTCTATAACATATTCGGGCGTAGCACTACTATTTAAAGCTGGATTTAATAAGTCATCTGTAATATATACTTCTCTACCATACCAATTATATCCTGGAATTCTATTTTTAGGAAATGGATCTTTTAACGATATTGGTCTATATAAATAATCGCATAAAACGCCAAAGCAAACAGCATTATCATCATTGTCATTATTATCGTTATCATTTGGCTTTCCAGGTTGTGAGCAACTACAATCATTTATACAGCTACTTTCTGTTTTATATCCATCTTTTTGAAAATTAATTTTACAATAATCTTTAACTTTATCTAATTCATAGCAAGCAAACTCTTTATTAACTTTACACGTACTATTATTATTATCATCAGGATTGTTAGGATCATAAGGATCGTTAGGATTATCATTTATTGGAGGATTAGTACATGTATTATAACAATTAGTTTCGCTCGTATAGTTATCGGTGTCATCTGCCCAATGAACACTACAATAATCCCTAATTTTGTCATATTCTGCTGGTTTATACAACAATCTACAAGTAGTATCTTTACTACTATCACTTGGAGTATCATTTACTCCTAATGAACATTCAATAGTCTTTTTATTACTTTTTACCGTTCCCCAAACAGTATAATTTTTAACATTATTTCCAACGTATAATTCCGTATTGTTATTAATTGTACCCCTATTAGTCGATAACCCATAAGTAATATCTTCACCATATTTATTATTAATAATTAATTCGTATTTTCCATTGCTACCAATTACGGCACAAGATAATCCGCCCTTTTTATTGACATTATAATCACAAGTGTTATTAGCATCAAAATTACTAGACTCTTTTGTCACAGTAACCTTAGTATTATAAGTCCCATCTTTAAGTGTTATATCAGTAAAAAGTTGATAATAAGGGCCATCATTACTTTTATTACAATTTCCCTCACTATTTGGGTCATATATTTTACCACTTGCCCCATCAATACAAGTAGGAGGTAATCTATATATAGTTTTATTTGAAGAATCAGTACTTATCATTCTATAAATACTCTCGTTTCGAACATTACCATTGGCAAAAAGTGGAACAGAAACTGTAGATCCTACTTTTACTTGTATTTCTTTATTTAACAAATTAACTGTTTTACTAGCCTCTAATTTTTTAGTAATACTCTTCTCTTCATTATCTGTATCTATTGTTATATTTATATCCGCATTAGAAGAATCATATTTATATTTATCGTTTTTAGCCCATTCAGAATTGTCGTCATATGATTGAAATCTTCTTAATATTTCTAATAAATCGCTTCTATCATTAGCAAGACGTGCAGCATAATCAAACTTCCACTTATTTACTTCAAAAGTCATTACACAATTTTTGTTACCATGCAAAGTTGACGTATAAGAAATACCTTGTCCAGGAATAATCGTAGTTGGTAGGCTATCGCCATAAGATAAAGTACTTTGCTCTGTACAAACCGTTTTAAAGTAAGTTTTTGTTGTTGCTGGTTCACAGGTTTGCTTATTAGCACTTGTTTGAGCCGAGCAAACAGTATAAGCCGCATTACTAGAAGAAACTTTGTCACAACTAGTAAAATTTTCATAAGAAGGCATATTAGGATCTTTAGCATTACATTCAATCATACACGTTCTTTTTTCATTAGAATTGCTACTGTGTCGTTCACAATAGTTTTCAGAACACGCTAATAGATCATCGCCTGTTTTCCCCGCACAAGTAGAAGGACATGTTTCAGGAATAGCCTCACGAGATCTTTGACATGTAATTTTCCCATTAGCATAAGTTACTACTCCATATACATTAGTATCTGATGCTTTAGCAGTATAATCCGTTTTTCCATTTGTAGGATAGCTTTTATCATTAGAAATACCATACTGACTTGGAGTAATATTACCCCAAGATAAGTGATAGTTAACATCATCTGATGTTGTTATCTCACAATAAGGATTTTCATCTTTTTTTACATATTCTCCAAGCCAAAATACATTAATACCATAACCATCTAAACTAGTTATAGATTTAGCCATTTGGCTTCTATCGCTATCTTGCCAATAAGCAGCACTTCTATTAAGATTACTTCCATTTTGTAATAATTTTATTTTTTTACCAACAAAGCCATTAGGATCATTACTAGTTGCTCTTTCGGCCATTATTGAAACAGCAGCATCATTATAAACAATGTAATTTACAGCACCAGCAGACATACCATTTTCAAAGAAACGAGCTATTTCATAAGCGGTACCATATTGATGTTCTCCCGTCGATGCGTTAGTAATTGCAAAAGTTGGTTCAACAGTTAGATACACATTACTCAAATTACCTACATTCAATGATGAAATGCTAGCTCCAAATTCCTCTTTTAATCGCTGTAAAATTACTTGTCTAGAATTTTGGCTACTAAGTTTAAAAAAGCTTTTAATTTCGTCAATTATTCCACTATTTTCATAAGTACATCCCGAACAATATTGGCCAGTATATGCTTTAAAAGTATGATTTCTATTAACAGTTATTTCACGAGTTAAAAATTCATTATAAGTAGCTTTATTTTCTTGGTAAGCTATTTTACCAGCAGCGGATTTATTTTGATATGCTTTCCATCCAAGATCTGCTGTGCAACCGTCTTCTGTACAATAATCTACAGAACCATAATATATTAAGGTACTACCATCAAATTGATAAAGAGAGAATCTAAGATCAAAAGAACTATATGGAATAGTCCAATCGCACCCATTACCGCCACAATTCCCATATTTTTTACCAGCATCTCCACCAGAAGTATTACCACCAGAGTTAGCATATCCAACACTTACAAAAGAAATAAGAAGCAAGACAAAAATAGATATAGATATTGTTTTTACTATTCTTTTTCTTTTCATCCTCTCATCTCCTATATTTTTATTTTTATTTTTTTTCTGTTAACAAAATAACGAATTACTAATATTATAATTATTAATAGTAATACTCCAGATATAGATACCACTAAAACTAAATTATTAGAAACAAACTCTACTATATAATCCCAAATATTATTATCATTTTTAATATTAGTATTATCATTTTTATACTTAGCTACTTGTTTTAAAAAATATTCTTCTGACTCAATATAACCACTATAGTATCTTTGGCATAAAGGAAAATCTTCTATACCGACGCACTCTTCTCTTAACGAATAATCATTAAAATATGGTAAAGTTATTTCCTTAGACAAAATTTTAGTATCAGCACAGTTGGTATTTCCAGAAGCATATATGTCAAATTTAATACGAGTATTTTCTAAGGCTGCTCTTAGAGTCCTTATCCCATTAATATTTAAACTTTCATCATATCTATATTCAAAACCAAAAGAATCAGAAATATAAAACTCTTTAATAAAATTTATTGCTAAAACGTTAAAATAATATTGGTGATCTTCTGTGATAGTATCATCATATAGCTCATAACTAAAATTAATATTAGTAGCTAATTGCTTTAAATTGTTCAATTCTTTTGTAGTACATGTAGCTGCTTTAACATTAGGCACTGTTAAAAGTAAGATAAATATAAATGATAAAGTAAATAAAATTTTTTTTATCATACCCATACCCCTTTACTATAATGCTATTTAAAGTATACTATAAAAGTGTTGAAAAAACAATCATTTTATTGTTTTAAATGTTATAGTGTGTTAATATATTAAGCGAGGTGCATTTATGAAAAAAATAATTACATTTGTTATATTAATTACTTCTGTTTTCTTGTTATCTGCATGTGGTAATAGCAATAAGTATTTTCACAAAATAACTTTTGATACTCTTCAAGATAAATTAGATAATAAAGAGTCTTTTATATTAACTGTCATCCAAGATGGATGTCCACATTGTGCTGTGTTTGAGCCTAGGTTTGAATCTGTATTAAATGAATATAAAGTAGATGCCTATTATTTAAATTTTACTAATATTTCAGATCAAGATTTTGAAAAATTTGAAGAAATCTTTGGAACAGGCATTGGAACTCCTACAACTTTCTTTATTGAGAATGGACAAGAAAAAACGAAAATAAATCGTCTATCTGGAGAGCCAACTAAAAAAGAAATTATTAGAAAGCTAAAACAAAATGGTTATATAAGCGAAGAAAATGAAAAAGACAATTAAATTAAATGTCTTTTTTTATTTATCAAACAATTTTTTTACATTTTTACTTGGTATCATTATTTTTACATTTTTTTCTACCGTAATATCATATTCTTTACAATTATCCTCTAATTGTTCTCCATCTACACACCAAGATGAAATATTCTTTTTAAACTTTATTTTTAAATTATCCGTCCTATGAAAATAAAATCCTGGAACCTTAGTTATTTCATTAGTTCTTAAATAATATAATGATTTTATAATATCTTTTTTTCTAGTTATATTGCAAAAAAGCACTTCAAACTTACCATCATCTAGTTTAACATCGCTATATATATTATTAATACCTGCTATCCTATTAGCATTAGAAATAGCACAAAACGAATATAAACCATGATACTTTTCACCATCTATTTCATAAGACAAATCATAAAGTTTAGTACCATTCATAAATTCTTTAACCCCTTCGATTAAATAAGCAATATAACCTAATTTTTTCTTTAACTCCCTACTCGTTTCATATGGTACATTCATAAATTTTCCAAAACCCGATACATAAACAAAAGGTTTCTTATTAACACAACAAATATCCATTTCTTTAATCTCACCATCTAACAATAGTTTTAAATTACTAATAATATCTTTTTCATAACCAAACATGGCTCCAATATCATTAGTAGTACCAACTGGAATATGTGATAACAAAAGACGTTTTTTCCTTTTAAAATTACCTGTCATGGCTTCATTAAATGTCCCATCTCCACCTAAAGTGATAACCAAATCAACATTATCTAGCTTGGATACAATCTCCGTTATATGACCTTTATATTTAGAAAAAATTATTTCTGGTTCATAATCATATTCCATTAAAATATCTAATGCTTCTGATAAAAAGTCTTTTTTAATTTTCTTTCCACTATTAGGATTATATATTAATATACATTTCTTCATAGAATTTTACCTTTCTTTGATAGTTATTAATTACAACTTTATTATATAAATTTTAAAATAATAAATCAATCTCTTTAAATTTATGATATAATGAATAAGAGCCTAGTAACTCTCAAAAATAATTATTGAGAGGTGTGAAGTAAAATGACTAAATATGTATTTGTAACAGGAGGCGTAGTATCTGGTTTAGGTAAAGGTATAACAGCATCAAGTTTAGCACTTCTTTTGAAATCACGAGGTTATAAAGTGTTTATGCAAAAATTTGATCCTTATATCAATGTCGATCCAGGTACTATGTCTCCTTTTCAGCATGGTGAAGTATTTGTAACTGCTGACGGAACAGAAACAGACTTAGATTTAGGTCACTATGAAAGATTTATTGATGAGGAATTAAATTATACTTCAAATATCACTACAGGTAAGATTTATTCCAGTGTAATTGAAAAAGAACGAAGAGGAGATTATTTAGGAGCTACAGTACAAATAGTTCCCCATATTACTAATGAAATTAAAAATAAAGTATATGAAGCTGGTAGTTCTAGTAATGCTGATATTGTTATTACTGAAATTGGAGGCACAATCGGTGATATTGAATCGCAAGCTTTTATTGAATCTTTAAGACAAATTCGTAATGAATTAGGTAAAGAAAATACTCTATTTGTTCATACTACTCTAGTTCCATTTATATATGGATCAAATGAATTAAAAACTAAACCTACCCAACATAGTGTTATTGAATTAAGAGGAATGGGAATTCAACCTGATATTATCGTATGTCGTACTCCAGTAGAACTAGAAAGTAATATTAAAGATAAAATATCGTTATTCTGCAGTATTCCTAAAGAAAATGTTATTGATAGCATTGATGTAAAAAACATTTATCAAATACCATTAAATTATTATAACCAGAAAATGGATGAAATAGTCCTTAATCAATTTGGTTTAAATATTAACAAAAGCAATTTAAAAGAATGGGAAAATCTTGTTGATACTGTTAATAATTTGGATAAAGAAATTGAAATATCTTTAGTTGGTAAATATGTCGAATTACATGATGCTTATATTTCTGTTGTTGAAAGTCTTAAACATGCTGGATATTTTTATAAAACTAAAATCAATATTAATTGGGTTGATTCTGAAAAATTAGAAAGTAAAGATAATTTAGATGAAATATTTAAAAATTCTAGTGGAATTATTGTTCCTGGTGGATTCGGTAATCGTGGTATTGAAGGTAAAATAAAAGCTATTGAATATGCAAGACGTAATAAAATACCTTATTTGGGATTATGCTTAGGTCTACAATTAGCCGTAATTGAATTTGCTAGAAATGTATGCGGTATTACTGGAGCATCTTCGACAGAATTTAACGAATTGTGTCCTGAGCCAGTGATAGATTTAATGGCTAATCAAAAATCCATTGTTAATATGGGAGGAACATTAAGACTTGGTAATTATGAGTGTCATATTAAGAAAAATACTTTAGCATATAAAAGTTATAATGAAGAATTCATTTTAGAACGTCATCGTCATCGTTATGAAGTAAACAATAATTATAGAGAAATATTAGAAAAAAAAGGATTGGTTTTTTCAGGAATTAATGATAAAAGCGATTTAGTGGAAATAATCGAATATCCACAACACCCATATTTCATTGCGTGTCAATTCCATCCCGAATTTAAAAGTAGACCTACCAAACCTCATCCTTTATTTAAATCATTTATTAAAGCTAGTATAGATTATAAGAAAAAATAGAAAGCACGAGACTTTCTATTTTTTTACTTATCTTCTTGTGGAGGAATATATTCTTTCCCCAAACTAGTTACAAAGGTTTTTATTTTTTCTTCACTTAATTTTTTCCAATTACCATTATTATAATACCAATCATAATCATTTAAATTGCTTAAATAAGAACCTTCAAACAAGACATTATTTACATTATATAGTTGATATGGGATTCTTATTACAGCATAGTAATCAGTAAAATAATATTGTTCATTATTTTCTTTAGTGAATATTACATTAGTATTATAGTTTCTAGTATAAATACGAACATGATTTTCATTAGTCGGATATAATTCCTTCCAAGCATCCCTTATTTTGTAAATATTATTCATAAAGTTACCACTAGATGTAGCTGGAACAATTATCTCCCATCCCATTAATGATTTGTCATCACTACTATTATGATGATTACTATAAGATATTCTAGATACTACGCCATAATAACCTAAGGCATAAGCTTTTTTTCTTACAGCTGGCCATGAGGAATCGCCCATAACAGTGCCATAACTAAGGTCTTCTCTCAATAATAATACTTTTAATCCATGCTCTTCATAACGCTTCTTTTCATATTGTGATTGAATAAGATTAATATTTTTTTCATCAATATATTGATTAGCTGCCCCAGGATCAGTTCCTCCATGTCCAGGATCAATTAATATATCATATTGATATTTAAAATCCTCTATTTTTAAACTGACTAAATTTTTATCATAACTAAAAGTTACTAACTTATCCCCTATTTTAGCTCTTGCAATACGATATTGCATTTCTTGTTTATTAATGGCTCTGCTTTGATCTTTAGACTCCAAATATACATCATAACTTCCATTATCTAAATTACTTAATTTTACATTGCCACTAAAATAATAATTATCTTTTTTCTGCATATCAAAAGTTGTACATTTTTTCTTACTATTACAAATAGCTAATTTAAAAGTACCATTATTATCTTTAATATACCCTTCAACTGCTATACCATCACTAGTAAAACTCATACTCTTTATTTCATTTATTTCCATTGATGCTGTAATATCGACGACTTTTTCCTCACTATTGTTATTATTGTTGTTATTGTTATTACTACTCTTAGGTGGTTCTACTACAACAACAGTCCTAGATATACTAGCTTGATTACCACTATTATCAGTAACAGTATATTTTACCTCATAAACACCAACTAAAGACGAGTTAACATCATTTATTACTTGAATTTTATCGCTAACTGTCTCATCATAATTATCCACAGCCACACATCCAAATTCTTGATAAACAGAACCTTTGGACAATGTTATCTCGCTGTCCCCCTTTAAAACCAATTCGGGTTTGGTAGTATCTACTATTTCAACTATTCTAGTTAATTTTAATTCTTTATCATCATGATTTAGAGTATAAATTATCTCATAAGTACCTAAAGAATTTAATTTTAAACTTGAATTATCGATTACTACTTCATTAGAAATATCTTTACCATCTAAAGTGGCAATTACCCCTAATTCTTCATATTCACTATATACTTCTAAACTAATTTTATTTTCACCTTGTAATTTAAAAACTAACGTTTCTTTAGATAAAAAAATGTATAAAAAAGTTCCTATTAAAGATGCTAATAGAATAAATACTAATATGATTATAAGTAAAATCTTTTTATTTATATTTAACTTCTTCATACATACTCTCCTATTATAAGTAAATTATAACATAATTCATTTTTTTATACTACAAAATTCTTGATATAAAAAGTTAATAATAATTGGTATAGCAAAAACACAAGGTAATATATATCTAAAATAAGTATTAGCTGGTCCTAGTACACATACCAAAATAAGTGTTAGTGATGGTAATAATAAAGTAATATATTTCTTTAAGCCATTTACAATACACATTCCTAAAAGCAAAATATGAATATATACTACTAAACCTATATTAGCAATAGTTCCTATTATAGGAATATATGGGAATGTTTCAGCATATCCTATCAATATTGTTCTTAAACCACTTAATTTGTTAAAATGATAATCATATCCTGCCTCTATTAGTTTAGTATTTAAACCAGTATATACATACCAACTACTAGTATTAGGATAAAAATAACCGTAGACGTTATTTATAGTTGCATCAATGTAAACGACAGGATATTTAAATAAATATTTCGCCCAAACTCCAAAATAATCTTTTAATTCCTTATTAGTTGTATATTTATTATAATTATTTTTCACAGGATCAGACAAATCTTCTTTATATCGTTTACCAAGATCATCATAGCCTAAAACTTTATCAATCTTTACTTTATCTTCATCACTTATAGCATCATCATGATATTTTGCAAGACGAGCAGTTTGTTGAAAAGGCACTGACAACATCTCTCTAATACTAGTATTAGCTATTTCAAAGTGTGGCAATAAAACATTGTTATAACCTATGTAAATAAAGACATTAATTAATAGTATTATTATTATATTTATAGCTATTTTTTTCTTTATAAATATTAACACTGGAAGTGTTAATATAATGGTATATATACCATTATTTCTAAATAAAATTATCAGCAAAACAAGAAGTGTAAAGCAAATGTACTCTTTAACGGTTGGATCATTTTTGATAATATCATACAATTTTATAACATAAAGTAAAATTAAACTAGAAAAGATCACATCTTTTACCGATGTCATTGCATAAAGAGGAAATAAAGGTACTAATGAATATATTAATAAAGTTATCATAATAAGTATTTTATTGATATTAATTTTCTTTAAATAATATATAGAATAAGCAAAAGTACTGATAACAATTACTAATTGAACTATCGAATATAAAAACATTCCAAAATTAACGTTACCAAGCAAATATCCTAACTTGAATAAACCTCCTATTAAAAAAGTATGAATAATAGGATTAAAATTAGTGATAGTTTGATTAGGATTAAGTAATATGACACTATCCATATATCTAGTATGCAATCCCATTATTTCTTTTATTTGGTTAGCAGCATCATAATTAACGATAACTGGATAGAAAGCAATGATATAAGGCAAGTAACATATAAACATTACTATAAAACTAAAAAGAAAAGGATGTTTGTCAAATAATTCTAATATTTTAGGCATTTTTATTGATTTTAATTTTTTATTTTTTATAGTATCATCTAAAAGTAATATAGAAATATTAAATAAAGTATATAATCCAACAAATTTTAAAATAGAAAATATAATTAATGAAACATTCCCTAATACTAAATTAGCATTATGCAAAATATCATAACTATAACCAAATATCATTAATAAACTAAATATAATGGAAATAATTATATATGTCATTTTATTTTTAAATTTAAATAAATATTTTTTATAATATATAAACAAAAGAACGGCAAGGACTATATAAGTAAGCATCATCGTATTACTACGAGAAAATTTTAATTTTGTAGAACTTATTTGAAATAACAAACTAAAAGTTGTAAAAATACTAAGAATAAAAGCTATAATTGTTTTATACTTATCAGGTATTTTCATGAAACTATCCCCTTTTTTGAAAATAAATATTTTTTGAATAATATAGTTAATAAGAAATAATACTATTTCAACTGGAATTTTTATTAATGTCTCATAAATATGAATAGCTTTATAAAGATTATATACTAATGTTGCTGAAACAAACATTTGAACAACTACTAAAGCATAATATTTAATGAGCGTTATTAAATCAAATTTATTTTTATTATTTTTAAAAACAGCATTTCTGTTTAAAAAATAATTTATAAATGATGAAATTATCCTTGCTAAAACAGTTGCTAATAATATAGCTTGATCATCTAAATAATTTCTTAACAAAAAGCTAAAAATAGAAAAAAGAATTAAGTCAATAGCAAATGATATTCCTGCTGAAAAAATATATTTAATAAATACTTGATATTTTTTTATTAAATTTTTCATAATTATTTACCTGCTTTATGTTTTAAAATAGCTACTTCTTGGGCAAGAGCTGTTATTTTACTCTTTTGTATAGAAATAGTAGATGTTAAAATAAAGGTAATAAATAGTAAAATAGCAAATCCTAAAATAAAAATAAAATTAGATACTGTTTTAATACCAATATAACTACAAATTATTTTGATAAAGTCTGGTATTAAAACGGCAATAATCATCGCAATACAAAAAATTATCCATAAAAAAGCATCTTGAATTGACAACTTTCTTTTTATGACATATCTAATTACAAAAACTGTAAAAAATAGTGAAAAAATGATTAATACTATTACTAACTTCAATGGCATATTATTCATTTCCTTTCTTTGTAGATAAAGCTGCAATTATAATAGCAAGACTTACTTTTATCATATAATAAATTGATTTTATAAAATTAATAGAACTTGTCCCGTTTTCTCTTTCATTCATTTTTACTGGTATTTCGCTTACTTTATATTCTTTTTTTATTACCGTTACAATACTATCAGGTTCAGGATAATCACTTGGATAATCATTAGCAAATAATTCAATTATTTTCTTATCTGTTGCTCGAAAACCACTAGTTGGATCATATATTTTATAACCAGTAACTGCTTTTATTAACCAAGAAAGAAAGTTTATACCTATTCGTCGCATTTTGGTAGATTTAAAAGCACTAAGTTCACTTATAAAACGAGATCCTATTACGATATTATTTCCCTCTTCTATTTTCTCTAATAAATTTTCTATATATAAAGCATCATGCTGTCCATCACCATCAAATTGTACAGCAACATCATAATTATGATAATAAGCATATTTGTATCCTGTTTGAACAGCACCACCTATTCCTAAATTAAATGGTAAGTCAATCATATTGATTTTATTTTGAACGCAAACTGTTTTGGTATTATCTGTTGATCCATCATTAATTACAATATAATCTAAAGTATGTTTCTTTAAAGTAACTTTTTTTAAGCTATTAACCGTTTTAAGAATATTTTTTTCTTCATTATATGCTGGAATTATTACTAATACTTTCATACATCCTCATTTCTTTCAATGATATTCTACCATATAATAATTAAAAAAGCATTATTTTTTATTTATAATGCTTCTTACACCATTATTTTTGCTAGAATAGATAGAAATTATTAATTAGATAAAATATTATTTCTTATCCTTAACTATGAAAGGAAATTCTTTTATAAATGTTTCATCTTTTAATTTATTAATAATTTGTTTATCCCATACACTATCTTTGCTTAAATCATCTAAAGAAATCCCCTTTTCTTCAAAGAACTTAATTACTTCATCTTTATCAATAGTATATATTTTGTCAGTAAACTCATATTTTAAATGACTTAAATTATTAATAATCAAAAATTGCTTCATCGAACTTACAATCATACTATCTATTACATATTTGTCATTATGCATCTCTTTATTATATTGTTTAGTAGAATAATCATAACTCCATATTATAGTATCCTTATTCTTATTAGTAGTCTGAACTTGAGCCATATGTACTGTTAAAGGCAAAGTATCAATAAAAGCTCTTATACATCTATCATAACAAGAACTTCCATAATAGAGTCCTCCTTCATTTTCATTAGTTAAATCTAAAGCATAAATACCAGAATATTTACCATAATCAAATTCTATCGAAACATGATAAGGACTATTTTGATATATATATTGATAATAGGAATCAGCATTTCCCCATATCATAAACATTCCGAAGGATAAACCTAATATTATAATTATACATAAAATAACAATTATTATATTTTGAATTCTCCTTTTCCATTTATTATCTTCTATTCCTTTTTCAATAGTTGTTTTTACTACTTTTTCAGCATCTTCTTTTAATATTTTTTCTTTCACATTCCCTCCTAATAAATCATAAACACTTATATCTAAAACATTAGATATAGGAATAAGTAAGGATATATCAGGAATACTTAATCCGCGTTCCCATTTGGATATAGCTTTATCAGTTATGTGTAACTTATTGGCTAAATCCTTTTGAGTCATATTTTTATTAATTCTTGCTTCATAAATAAGCTTTCCTATTCTTTCTGAATCCATAAAAGTCCTCCTTACATTTTCAGTTTATATTTATTGAAAAGAAAAGACAACCGACTGTTAGTTTAGTTATCTATTTCTACTGTCAGACTACTTTCTTACTTTAATAATATCATCACTATCTAATCTCCCAATTAATAATGAAGAATCATCATAATGTCTTTTAATATTACTTTTTACTTTCTTCTCATCATAATTAGCATAACAATATTTACATAGATGCATACAGGTATTATATGCTCCAATATCCACCATCTCAGCACAAGAGCAATTTCTAGCTTTCCAATTTTTATACTTTTTCCCCGTTAATTTAAAAGCTAATTCTCGAGATAGGCATTCACCTTTGATAAAACCATATTCAACAAGATTCTTTTCTTCAAAACAAGTTTGCACAGTCATATTATTTTTTTTAGCTATTTCACTAAAAGATGTGCCTATTTTAGCATAGTCTTCTTCTTCTATCTCGTTTAAATTTAATGTTTTATAGTTATTTCTTACATTCTTATAATCATCAATAAAAGAAACAATTATTTTATTAACATAACCATTTAATAAAGTACACATCTTGTTGAATGCTTTAATGTGATAAGAAATATTATATTTATAACTCAAAAAAATAGGATCATATCTAACATATAAATTATCTATTCCAATTATCTTTGATAATTTTTTTATACTTTCAATTATTTCTTTTTTTGAGACATTTGGTTCAATATCTTCCTTATATGGTGTTAAGGTTACATGAAATAAAATAGGTTTGTCTATTTCTTTTAAATATTCTAAAATAGGTCTAGGATTTTTAGTACAAAAAAGTATTAAATCAACATTACTAAAATTAATTCTATTTACTAGTTTAGGATTAAAAGGATTTCTAACATCGACATATCCTTCTTTATACCTATTCATAAACCATTTAGAATAAAAAGCCACTATATCGGTTCTTCCACTTACATTTAAAATCATAATACATCACAACTTTAATATAACATAAAAAGATAAAATATTGTTGTTATTTTATCTTTTGGTTATTAATTTCTTTTTTTATATAAGTCATTATTACGTCTACGATATAGTTTATTTCTAATGGCGTTAATTCTTTTCCTTTAGTGATATGATGCCATTTTTCTAAACATCCTCTACAACAAGTAGCCGTCGCATGTTGAGCAATAAAAACAGGGTGTCCTCGCATTGGTGTTTGTTTTCCATCATTAGTAATTATGGAAGGAGCTAAACGTTTAGTAATAAAATCTAAAGCATGATTACGTATCACTTCTAATCCTTTAGTATTAATATAGTCAAAATCCTTCGGACTAAGATGAAATCTACTTCTAAATTTTGATTTAGATAATTTTTCAAATAGTAAATCTGTATTTATCATAACTAATCTCTTAAATAATCCTTTAGTTGCATTATTATGTTCTTACAATCACTTACACCAAGATCATACATAGCTTGTAACTTATTGGCATCTTTTTCTATTCTTTTTATCTTTATTTTTTTACTTGGCCTTATGACAAAGATTTCTTTTTTATTTTCTAAATCAATAATTTTTTCGATTGTATTGTTGTACACTTTATATCTATTTTGCATTGTCTTAACTAAATTAGGATACTTTCTATACCAACACTTAATAAATAAATTACCTCGTTTTTTCTTTCGATACCACATTGGTTTTGTCAAAACAACAATAATTTTGTCGTAACCCATATCCATACATTTATTGATTGGAATACTATCAGATATACCACCATCTAAATATTTTTTATTATTAACTTCTACTATTTTTGATACAAAGGGAATTGCTGAAGTTGCTCTAAATATTTCCATATCTTTAAAGGCATCTGTTATTTGTAAATATTCAGGACTACCTGTTCCAACATTAGTAACAGTAGCATAAAATTTAATATTAGATTTCTTAAAAACATCATTATCAAAAACATCTAACTTAAAAGGTACTTCATAAAAAGCAAAATCTTTATTAATAATATTACCTGTTGTAATTAAAGAATGAAAACCCATATAATTTTTATTTTTAGAATATTTTTTACTATATCGGATAGCTCTTCCTTTTTGTTTGGAAATATAATTTGCTCCAAACAAAACACCTGCTGATACACCAATAATTCCATCAACTTTAATATCATTATCTAAAAAGACATCTAACACACCAGCAGTGTACATGCCTCTCATAGCTCCACCTTCTAATACTAATCCAATACTCATTCTATCATCCTCTTTTATATTATATTACAAAATAAAAATCCAAAAAATAATTAAGCTGTAATAAAACTAAATATAAAAAAACCGAACTTCTAATAATATGAAGTTTGAGTATATTATCTATCTGGTGCCCTAAAGAAAGAAGTACAACAACTTATCTATCCATTTTGATTTTTACTATAACACTCTTTTTTATAATATTTTGATTATCTTTTTTGACAATAAAGTTATTAACATTTTGAAATCTATAACTTATTCTTGATATACCTAAAAAATCTAATCCACCAAAGGCCTTAAATATTTTGTTAATTGAGTTTGTCAATTAACAAATGTGTTTTCTAAATTGACAATGCTCATTTAGTTTCAATTAAATATTTATCAATATTTTCTAATTCTTTTATTCCATTATTATTTTTTAATATTTCCATTTGATTTCTAGCAGAATCATTAAGTCTTATTAATCTTTCTTTTTGTGATAATCCTAACTTAATAAATTCAGC
>CANQDV010000002.1 GCA_947593955.1 uncultured Bacilli bacterium
GAACTCGCAATTTAATTATAATACATTTTTTCAAAAATAAAAAGACTATTAACAAATTTTACTTTGTCAACAGTCTGTGATGTCTTTATAGACATCGTTTTTATTTGTTATTTTAAATTATAACTTGGACAATTTTTCCCAGTACATCCTTCTTTAGGAGAAAAATAATAATAACTATTTAACATACAAGTTTTAGCTTTATCATTCGGTTTGCCGTTAGATATAACATCTTCCTGAGTTCCTGAAACTGAATATACAGTCAAAACGTTCTTTGAACGATTTCCAGCTCTATCAACAGCATAAGTTTGGAATATACCACCATTATATATACTACATGTAGATGATCCCAAAGTAGTTGATCTATGCGTACTAGCTGTCTCTCTATAATCCCAATTATGAATTCCTACAGCATCAGAAGTTCCAGATCCGAAACGATGTAATGATGGTTCTTGAACACCACTTAAATTATCGTCATAGAATGTTTTGTTAGATGATGCAGTACCTAAACCATCCCATATTTTAAATGTATAACATGTAATAGATTCCTGTTTGTTCTTAAGAGCCGTTTCTCCCGCGCCACCTTTTTTCTTAGGATAAACAACTGTACCATTTTCCAAAACACAATATATATCAAATACGGTTTTACCAAGAGTACCGTTATTAGTATTATAACTATCGTATATATAATCTATAGAAAGATATGGTGTATATGGTGGTGTCTTATCGATTTGTAAAAGCGTGGAACCTGTACTACAATTATTAAGATAATCACAAACTTTTATATAAATATTTCTTTTTTGCTCATCCTTTATTAAGCTTGGTTTATAAGATGAAGTTGATGAATTAGTATACTGGTAATAAGTTTTATTAGAAGATGTACTGTAGCTATATGCATAATATTTTATTCCTGAACCATCTCTATCATTACCATTTAAAGTTAATTGTACATCTTTATTTGTCCAGTTTCCGTTCGTTGGATTTGTAATAGATAATGTAGGAGGATCAAGGTCTATTTTTACTTCACGTCTACAAGTATTCGTATTTCCGGCAGCATCAATTACTTTTCCTAAAATGACCTTCTTGCCACTTTCTTTTAAATCTAAGCTGGTACTTCCATAAACATAATCAGTTTCTTTTACTCTACTTTCATAACTTGATGAAGTACTATAAATAGCATATTTTGAAATACCACTACCTTCATCACTTTTTGATAAGATAGCAGAAGTATTGCTTCCATACCATCCATTATAATCAGCCGATGCACTTCTTATTGCAAATGAACAAGTAGGTTTAGCTTTATCAATAAACACATTAACTGGACAGCTCTTCTTATTTCCAGCATTATCTTCTATTGTAATTGTTCCTTTTTGGATTATCTTTCCTTCTTCAGCTGTAAACGTTTTAGTAAATTGTGTTTGTTTGCAACCACTACCACTATCACTACATCCAACTGTAATAGTTCTACTTCCATTAGTCCAAGTTGTGCTTTCACCAATTACCGTTCCACATGTTGGACTGATATTATCATCGGAATCTGGATTAACTGGTTTATCTGGCTCTTCTGGATCAGGTGTTTCCGGATCTGGATTATCTGGGTCAGGTCTATCTGGATCAGGATCTACTGGGTCAGGATCTTCCGGAGTAGGATTGCTTGGATCAGGATTTGTTGGATCAGTTGGGAAACAATTTTCTCCTGTACAAGGTTGATAATTACTATCCCAATTTAAAGCTTCCTGACAATCACCTTCTGTACTTTTGTATTTACTACAATATAAACAAACTTGATATTTTATATCCGATAAATTATCTGTAGTATTTGACGCTATTACAAAACTATCACTACAAAATCCATCTCCCTCTGGATCTTTTATATTTTCACTATATTTACCATTTAACAATTGATCATAAGTTACCTTAACTTTCTCCCCAGTTAATGGAATTATACAATTTTCTGCATTATTATTAAAACAATCTATCATTAAGTTATTAGCTGCTCCGCTCAAATCATGTTTATAACTTTCATATGTTGCAGCTTTACTCTTAGTTATATATTTAGTAACCGATAAAGAAGCGAATGTCGTCAAAATACCTAAAATAATAATAACACTTATTATTTCAATCAAAGTAAACCCTTTATTATCTTTTTTATTAATCTTTTTTTCAACATTTATATTTTTCTTTGTATTATTCTTATCCGTTTTAACATTAGGCTTATTTTTAGTTTTTAACTTTGATTTATTATCTTTGTTTTCACTTTTTTTATTACTCATTACTATCACCCTATCCTAATTATAATAACATTATAACATTTTTTTTAAATAATAAAAGAAAAAAGATACTTTTTATCAAAGTATCTTACTTAGTATATGGTAATAAAGCAATAGCTCTTGCTCTTTTAATTTGTTCTGCTATATGTCTTTGATGCTTAGCACAAGCACCAGTAACTCGTCTTGGCAATATTTTGCCTCTTTCGTTAATATATCTTTTCAAAGTTTCAACGTCTTTATAATCTATATTTTTACCTGTACACATATAACAAACTTTTTTCTTTTTTCTAAAAAATTCTGCCATTGTATCCTCCTTCTAGAATGGTAATTCATCATCGCTTATTTCAAT
Organism: uncultured Bacilli bacterium; assembly: GCA_947593955.1. Classification (GTDB taxonomy): domain Bacteria; phylum Bacillota_I; class Bacilli_A; order RF39; family UBA660; genus RGIG3091. The sequence goes on from CANQDV010000002.1 coordinate 2,617, forward strand.
ACTTGAACCAAAATCTGAGAAAGGATCATTCTTAACGCTTGTTGTTTCTACTGAATTTGGGAAATCATTAGGTGTTACATCATTAAAATTACTATCTGCATTATTTAATGAATTATCTTTAGCACCCTTAGTATCTAAGAATTGTACATTATCAGCAATTATTTCTGTAATATATCTTTTCTTTCCTTCTTGATCATCATATGTTCTTGTTTGAATTCTTCCTTCTACAGCTACTTGGCTTCCTTGATTTAAGTAATTTTTAACATTTTCTGCTTGTTTTCTCCAAACAACAATATTAAGAAAATCAGCTTCTCTTTCTCCTGATTGACTAGGAAAATTCCTATTTACTGCTAAAGTAAATGTAGCGACTGGTAAATTGCTTCCTGTATATCTTAACTCAGGATCTCTTGTTAATCTACCTATTAAAAAAACTCTATTCATAACAAACTTCCTTTCATATATTATTCTTCTACTTTGACAATTAAGTGGCGAATAATATCTTCATTGATTAATGCTACACGATCAAATTCTACTGTCGCTTCATTGTTACTAGATTCTACTACGATTAAGAAATAATAACCTGTTTTATAGTTCTTAATTTCGTATGCAAGCTCTCTTTGACCCATTTCTTTAACTTCTAATATATTGGCTTTTTTAGATTCTAAAACTTTTTTCATTGAATCCAAAACACTCTTAATATTAGCTTCTTCTAAATCAGGTCTTACAATGAACATAATTTCATATTTATTCATTTTTTACACCTCCTTTTGGACTTATGGCCTCATTACCTAAAATGAAGCAAGGAGTAACTTAATACTCGCAAGTAGTATAGCAAAAGTATGGTTTTTTGTCCATACTTAATTTTATTTTTTTATCTTTAACTAATTTATATTTAATTACTCTAATATTTATATTAAAATATATAATTTTTATCATCTTAATAAATCAATAATATCTTTTTTCAAATATCTATTTAATGGTATTTTTATAATTAGGTAAATATATAATATGAAAATTAAATTAATCAATAATAATACAAAAACATTGATAAAAATATTAATACCCCAAGCAAATAATATTATTATCGATAATAAAAAATATATTAAAAGTGCGACCAATAAGGAAACTAAGAAATTAGGAACATATTCTAAAATGATAAACCAACTAATATCATCTTTGTCAAAATGAAATAATTGCAAGTAACCTATTTCTTTTTTTCGATAATATAATTCGAGACTAATTTGATTTGTTAAAAATAATAATGTCAGCATTGAAACTACAACTATTATTATAAAACTTATTTGTGTTATTCCTATTACTTTCATGGAGATATTTGCTACTTCATTTTTATAAAAGAAATAAGAGGTACTGCCACTAAACATATAATCAAATTCTGAATCACTATAAATATCCAGTAAATATTTACTATCGAAAACTACCATTTTATATTCTGAAGATCCTTCTTGACCAAATGTTTTTAGTTGATTATAGTCTAAAAATACTACTTCTGTTGTACTCAAATCATTATAATATTTATTAAGATTTAAAATATCGTTTTTGCTAATTGATACGACACCACTTATTAAAAATTCTTTATTGTTTATTTTAATCTTTTTCCCTACTATATCTAGATACTTGCTACCATTAAAATTAATACCAGCAAAAAAATTATTAATTAAAACTTCATTATCACTTTTTGGCCAATTTCCAGCTACAATTAATTTTTGTAAATTGGTATATTCTTTTTTTAACAACGGATAAACTACAAAATTTTCTTCTTTATATTGATAGCTATCATAAACTTCCGTTATTATATTTTGTAAATTATGTATGTACTTATCATTGATATCCAAAACATTATATGGAGTATCATTTAACTTATAATTAATAAATTCTCTTTTAAAATTCAAATTAAAAGCTATAGCTAAAAAGGAAATAAGAAACATAAAAGATATAAATATTCGCATAAATAAACTTATTTTTTTTCTACTTTTAAAAGCATTCCTTATTATTTTCTTTTCGTTTGAATTCGTGCATAATTTTAATTCTTCTTTATTTTCATTAATTACTTTGGTTTTTATCTTTCCATAATCAATGTTTATTAAAATATCTGCTATATTATCAAAAATATCTTTATGAGTTGAAATAATAATTATCTTGTCTTTTTTATCAATTTTTTTTAGAAATTCTACAAAAATTATAGAATTTTGATAATCCAAATTTGATGTTGGTTCATCTAATATAAGTATTTTGTTATTATTCAATAAAGTTCTTATTAGTGATACTCTTTGACGTTCACCACCGGATATTTTATTAGGATATTTATCTAATATGTCATAAATGCCAAATTGTTTTGATAAATCAATAATATGATCTTTGTCATTCTCTATTAATAACAAATTTTCAAGTATAGTTAATTTGCGATATAACAAACTTTTTTGTAACATATATCCAATGTTGTTCTTAAAGTTTTGTTTCTCTTTTTCATTTAACTTACTAATATCATTTTCATTTATTGTTACTTGACCTTCATAATTATTATCTAGACCACTAATTATGTTTAACAAAGTTGTTTTACCTGATCCACTAATTCCTTTAAGGACATATATATTACCCGCATATAGATTTAAACTTATGTTATCAAGAACTTTTGTATCATACGTTTTTGATAAATTCTTAATTCTAATCATAGTAAATCATCTCCACCTTTTATGGCATTAATCCAGCCTGTTTTCTTTAATTTAATAGTTTCATACATCGTAAATATAACCGATAAAATGATTAAAAGTAAAAACAATAAAAGGGTATTTTTATAATCAATTAAAAATAAATCAAATTCTAAAAAGTTCATGCTATTAAAAATATTTAATAGAATTATAGAAGTAATAAACGATAATATAAATATTATGACCATTTGTAAAATCGATACTAACATATAACTTAACATAATATTTTTCCAACTGTAACCATAATAATTATATACTGATAAAATATGTTCGCGATATTTGTTTATTATAAACTGCATTTGGAAATAAAATATGATTACTATAAAAAAGGCAAAAATTATTAAAGGATAACTATAATATTGTAAAAACTCTATCATTTTAGCAAAATCTAAAAAACCAGCTTCCATTCCTAAAGGCATAATATTAGAGTCTTTATAATTATAAAATTTATATAAATCATCTGTATTATCAAAAAAAGCAATCATATATACCGAATTATCACCAATTGCAGTTAAATTATTTAGTAATATTTCTTTATTCTTATATTTTTCTGTAAATTTGCTATTAAGGTACTCATAATCATCTAAATTAAAAGAAGGATGCATTGCTTTGAGATATGGTGAATCGATATTGGGTTTTAAAATACCTACAATTCTAAATTCATGTCCCCCATCGCTTAAGAGAATATCATATTCTTCGTTAATTAAATCTTCTAAATTATCACCTAATTTTTTTGCAACATTGTATCCTAAAATGATATCATTTTTATTTTCGTAATAAGAACCATAAAGTAACATATCTTCATAATTTGGAACTAAATTAACATCAAACGGAAGCATTAAAGCTGTAGTATTATAATTTAAAAAAGTGGAATAATTATTTGCATTTCCGTTATATGGGAAAATATTATCTATCGCTTTATTACTTTGAAGATAACTATCACAATAATTATCTAAATCACTACATACATATCTTACAAAGTTTATACCGTGTTTTTCAATTAAACCTTTCTCTATTTTTGTTTGGTAGTCAAAGCATGAATATAACAAAAGTAAAATTACAACAAAAACAACCGCTAAATAAAATGACGATTTCTTCTCTCTATTTTTATAATAAATATTTTTAATCATATACTTAAATAAGAACTTATTTTTACTTTTCATAGCATTTGGTATAGTGCTTTTTTTGTTTGTCTGTACTTTGCTACATAAATTAGAAAAATCTATTACCTCGTCCGCTTGTTCTATCAGCTTTTGATCGTGTGAAGCACAAATTATTAAAATGCTTTGTTTCATTTCATTTAATAAGTCAATTAATATTTTTTTGTTTTCAAAATCCAAAGACGAAGTCGGTTCGTCCATCAAAATTATTTCTTTTTTTTGCAATAGAGCTGAAATAATTGCTACTCTTTGTTGTTCCCCACCTGATAATTCATTTGGATAGCTGTTAATTTTATCTTCTAATTTAAATTTTTTTAAGTATTGGTTTATTATAATATTATCTTTAATGCCGGAACATAATTCCAAGTTCTCTTTTACTGTTAAATAGTCAACAAAATAATTATTTTGAGTAATATATGATATATATTTTTTTACAAAAGAATAATCTACAATATTTTCATATGTTTTATCATATATAGTTACTTTACCACTATCAAAAGAGCTAGCTCCACTAATGATATTTAACAAAGTTGTTTTACCACTACCGCTAGCTCCATACAAAACGTATAATCCCTTCTTTTCGAAATCATAAGAGAAATTATTAATAACTACATTTTTATCGTATTTTTTACTAATTTTCTGTAGTATCATAGATATTTCCATTGAGTCCTGCATATTTATCCCCAACAAATCTCTTAACTAGTTCATAAACTCTCTCATAAACTTCACCAGTTAAACCAAATTCTTCTTCAAGATTTACCTCTTGACTTTCAACTACATAGTTGCCCATTTTTTGTAAATTTGCATATATTTCTTTTTGTTCTTGGGTAGCCTTATTACTAGCAACAAGATCACTTAAATAATCTCCGTTGTCATATAATAAATCAATTAAAACAGTATAAATTCCAATTGATTTTGAAAAATAAACCCCAATATTTACCTTATATCCATTTTTAGAATAATCATGGCGCATAGTACAATCTGACAAATTAAATTTTGTAATCCAAGTAGTATTAAATTCTTGTTCAACTGCTTGGTTATATAAATCTAAAATCTCTTGTTTGGAAAAATTGTATATTGTAAGTTTATCCAAATCTTTAATATCAATTTTAGAATTAAATTGATTTTTATCAAAAAATTCATCTATTACGCGAACCTCGTCACGTTCCATAACACCGTTCTTACTATGATCAGAAATAGAGAGAGAAGGCATTCCTGGTGTCCTTATTACAACTCCACCTATATCATAACCATAAGTGTTATACCCATCAAGAGTTTCATATTTTAAATTGCATCCACCAAAAAGGTTTTTTGTTACTTCTCGATTTTTATCTACTGTAGTAATTAAAAATGTATAATACCAGCCATCACCTCTATCCTGAATAACCAGTTTTTCAGCATAGTTTTTCCAAGCATCTGGATCAACTTCATCAACAATTTTATCTTTTAAACTATTTTTGTTTTTATTGTTAAAATATAAAAACACAACTATTACAACCAGTAAAAATAAAATTAATAAAAATACATATTTGATATTCTTTTTCATTTTAGATATCATTCCTTTCATTACTTTTACAGCATATAATATAAATGTTTTCTTCCGTTGTTAGCCTTAGTATAAGGCAATGCTTTGCTTTATACAAGCAAAAAAAGCAACACATTGTGTAAAGTTTACATAAATACAAGTAAAAGTAACATATTTTTCCTAATTTTAATAATAAAAGGTACCGTTATAAAGACTTATTTGTCTTCAAAAAAATATTTAAAAAAAAGAAACAAATTATCTCTTTTGTTTCTAAACATTAAATCTAAAATAACAAATATCGCCATCTTGCATAATGTAATCTTTTCCTTCAAGACGAGCTCGACCATTTTCTTTTACTTTTTGTTCATTACCATATTTTATTAAATCTTCGTAACTCATAACTTCTGCTTTAATAAATCCTTTTTCAAAATCCGTATGAATAATACCTGCACACTTTTTGGCATTCATTCCTTTTTTAAAAGTCCATGCTCGTACTTCGTCACTTCCTACGGTAAAATATGTAGCAAGTCCCAATAAATCATAAGTATCTTTAATTAATTGATCTAGTCCACTTTCTTTTACTCCCGCTACATTTAGCATTTCTTTTTTTTCGTCATCATTTAATTCGCTAAGTTCCGCTTCTAATTTAGCACACATCTTTATTACTTTAGCATGCTCATTTTTAGCATATTCTCTAACCTTTTTTACATAATCATTATCTTCTTTAGCCACATTTTCTTCATTTACGTTAGCTAAATAAATAATTGGTTTTATTGTAAGAAAAGAAAAATTGTTTAATAGTTGTAATTCTTCTTCCGAAAAATGTACTATACGTAATGGAATATTTTTTTCAAGATTTTCTTTAGCTTTTTTTAATACTTCTAATTCAACTAATGCTTCTTTATCACGATTGGTTTCAGCTTTTTTCTTTATTTTATCAATTCTAGCATTTAATATTTCCAAATCTGATAAAGATAACTCTAAATTAATTATTTCAATATCTCTTATTGGATCAATAGTGTTTTCAACATGAATAATATTATTATCGTCAAAACACCTTACTACTTCTACAACAGCATCAACTTCTCTAATGTGAGATAAAAATTTATTTCCCAGTCCTTCACCTAAATTAGCACCTTTTACTAATCCAGCAATATCTATAAATTCATAACTAGTCGCAATTAATCGTTCTGGCTTATACAATTCTTCTAACTTCACTAATCTTTCATCTGGTACTGTAACAATTCCCACATTAGGATCTATTGTTGCGAAAGGATAATTGGCTGCTAAAATATTTTTTTTGGTAATTGCGTTAAACAAAGTTGATTTTCCAACATTAGGTAAACCAACAATACCTGCTTTTAATCCCATACAAACCTCCTATAAAGTAGGGAAAACTCCTGGACCAATTGGTAAACCTATTAAATACCACCCTACAATTAATAAAATCCAAGATAGACCCATTATAATACAACATGGCATAACATATGATATGGCTGCTCTTATTGTAATTGGCTCTTTCTCCTTATTATATATGTTTAGGTATCCTAAGTAAATAATAAAATATGCAAGCAATGGTGTAATTCCTTTAGTAATTGAGTCTCCTGCCCTTAAAATAAATTGAGCAAATTGAGGAGCAATATTAGACTGCATCATTAATGGTACAACCACTGGCGAAAGAATTGTCCATTTGCTTACTTGTGATGGTAAAACTAAATTACATATTAAAATTACAAAAAGAACAAGTAAGATTAAAGGAATGCCAGAAAAAGATAAATCTCTTATTAGATTGGCCCCTAAAGCAGTTATTACAACGCCAATATTACTTTCTTCAAATACTGCAATAAATTGTGAAGCAAAAAATAATAAAACTATTAAACTACCTGTATTTTTAGTATAATCAGAAGCTTTTTCAATTAATTTTTTATCACTTTTTAACGTCTTTGCTCCCACACCATAAGCAATACCTGTTATTAAAAAGAATAATGATACCATATAAGTAAATCCATCTTGAAAATAGGAATTTGGTCCAAACAATTGTCTCAAATATGTACTTTCGCTCATATCTAGTAGCATTCCAGATCCTGGTAAATTAGGAATAATCATATAAATAAATAATAAAATCATTAAACTTCCAACAATGTAAGTGTATTTTAATCCTTTTTTTTCATTAATTTCAAGAGCAATTTTTTGCTGCTCTTCACTTGGTATTAATAATTTTTCAAGATCTTGTGTTTCTTCTAAAGAAAGTTTATATTTACCCAATTTTTTAGCAACTATATTCTCTATAACAATAGTACCTATAATCGCTAAAATTATAGAAAAAGCAATCATTATAAATAAATTAGAAGTTAAACTAACATGAAATGTAGGATCAATTAATCTAGAACTTGAAGTAGTTAATGGTATCAAATTTACTTCCATTGAACCTACAAAAAATGTAGCTCCACTACCAAATGCCACTCCTGTAAACGCTGTAATTATTCCTAATAAAGGACTTCTACCATTAGCTAAAAATAACAAAGCTGCAAGTGGTATTAATACGACATATCCAACCTCATTAATCAAGCTTGAAAAAATAGCAACCAACAATAATATAAAAGTTAACTTTTTATTGCTAATATTTAAGGTTACTCGTTTAATAAATGTATCTATTAAACCAGATGCATAAGCAACAGATAATCCTATTAAAGATATTAATAAACTAACTAATGGACCAAACGATGCAAAATTACTAGCAGCATTACTTATAATATATTTTATACCATCATAGTTTAATAAATTTTTCACACTGACAAAGACAGATTCTAACTCTAAGTTTTCAGGTCTTACCCTAGTATAATTAGCTTGAAAATGAAACAAAGATAAAATCCAGCTCAAAATTAAAACGCCAAAAGTTAATAATATAAATGCCGTAATTGGATGTAGCGAAAACTTTCTTAATCGCATCTTTTTATTTTTACTCATAAATTCTCCTAATTAATAATCTTTTTTATTTTTTTGTTAAATTCAATTCTAGGAATCATAACAATACGTCCACAATTAGTACATTTTATTTTTATATCTGCACCAATTCTAACTATTTCCCATTTATTTTCACCACACGGATGTCCTTTTTTCATTTCAACAATTGTTCCAACAGAATAGTTTTTTTCGTCCATATATCATTATCCTTCCTTTTAGAAAAAATTATTATCTTTCTGTTAAATTCAATATTTCTAATATTCTATTTAAATCATTATTATTAACAAATGTAATTTCAATATGTTTACCCTTAATTTTTACCTTTGTTCCTAATTTATCACACAATTGTTCTTCTAAATCATGATATTCGTCTTTTTTATGGTTTTCTACATGATGCTTTTTTGATATTTCTTTTGACTTAGAAATATCTTCCAAATCTCTCACATTTAAATTTTCATCAACTATTTTTTTGGCTAAATCGATTATTTTATTTTTTTCTTCCATTTTGCTTAATATTCTAGCATGACTCATAGAAATTTTGTTTTCATTAATCATTTCTTTTACTTCTTCAGGTAATGATAATAACCCTAACATATTAGTAATATGACTTCTGCTTTTACCAAGTTTATTAGCAAGTTCTTCCTGAGTAATTGATAATTTTTCTACCAATTTTTTATATGCAGTAGCTTCTTCTATAGAGTTTAAGTTTTCTCGTTGCAAATTTTCAATTAGAGCAATCTCCATCATTTCTTCATCAGAAAAATTTCTAATAATGGCAGGAATTTTGGTAAGTCCCGCAATTGTTGAAGCCTTAACACGTCGCTCACCTGCAATTATTTCATATCCTTTGATACTTTTCTTTATTATAATTGGTTGAAATACACCATGTTCTTTAATAGATGCTGCTAACTCATTTAGCTTTTCTTCATCAAAAACTTTCCTTGGTTGATAAGGATTAGGTCTTAATTCACTTATTTCTACTTCAATTATTTCTTCTTTTGGAGTAGATTCAACTATTTGTTTTTCAAAACTATTAAAATCTAATTGTTCACTATTAAACAATTCTTCTAAGCCTTTACCAAGTGCTCTTCTTTTAGTTTGTTGTTCCATTTCTTTCAATCACTTCCTTTGCTAAATTTAAATATGCTTCTGTACCTTTACTTTTAGGGTCATATGCTATTATAGGCTTTCCATGAGATGGCGCCTCAGTTAATCTTATAAGCCTAGGAATAATGGTATTATAAACTCTTTCTTTAAAATATTTTCTAATATCTTCTACTACTTCAAAACCAAGTTTTGTTCTTGAGTCTAGCATTGTCAATAATACTCCTTCTATATCTAGGTTAGGATTTAAATTTTTTTGTGCCATCATTATTGTATTTAATAACTGCATTATTCCTTCTAAAGCAAAAAATTCACATTGTACAGGTATTATTACTGAGTTTGATGCTGTTAAAGCATTTGTTGTAATCAATCCCAAAGATGGAGGACAATCAATAATAATAAAATCAAATTGATCTTTTATAGTATCAAGTTTTGTTTTTAATTGCCTACCCTTTGAAAAACCTGGTTCATCTTTACTTTTTTCCATTAATTCTATATCTATCCCTGCTAAATTAATAGTTGCTGGTAATAAATATAAACGCTTATATCTTGTTCCAATTATAGCCTCAGTTATTTGGCATCTATCTATCAAAACATCATAAACACTTTTATCAATATCTCCTTTATCAATGCCAATACCAGTAGTTGCATTACCTTGTGGATCTAAATCGATTAATAAAACATTTTTCCCCAATACAGCTAAAGATGCTGAAAGATTAATACTTGTCGTTGTCTTTCCTACTCCACCTTTTTGATTTACCAAAGAAATTACCTTTCCCATCTTATCACCTGCTTTATAAAATTCTTGTCAACTATTATTCTATCAAAAAATATAATTTTTTTAAAGCAGATAACTATAAAATTTAAAATTTTTATTATTAACCTTTTCAAAGACTAAAAAAACGCCACTACTTAGTGAACGTTTAATACTTTAATTAATTTTTTTCAATTTCTATGATAAATCTATGTTTACTTTCTAAATCTAATTCATCATTTTTTACTTTATATCCTTTTTCTTCAATTTGTTTTAGGACATTTCTAACCATATCTAAACAATCGTTAAAATCACTTTGATTAATCTTTTTTAATCCCTCAAAAGAATAATATTTTTCATCTTCTGTTAAGTCCAACAACTCAACATCTGTTTTTTCATTTTTTATATCAGCTTTTGAACTTTCTTTCTTTTCTTTTTTAGCTTCGTCTTCTTTAATCATATTTTTTACAATACTTTCAAAATCAGAAGCTGAAAAATCTATATCGTTTAATTTATCATCTACTTCATTTAACTTATTGTCTTGATTTAATGTTTCGAAAGGCATAGAAGGTATTTCTTTTTTAGATTCTTCTTCTAATATGCTATCAACATTATTTCTATCTTTTATTAACTCTTCAAATTCTTTAACAGATAAACGTTTTTCCATAATAATATCAGCCAACTTGTCACGTTCATCTTCATCTTCAATATTTAATAAACTACGGGCATGTCTTTCTGATATTTTTTCATTTAATAATGCATCTTGAATTTTATTTGATAAAGTTAATAAACGTAATTTGTTAGAAACAGCTGATTGTGATTTACCCATCGTTTTCGCTAACTCTTCTTGTGTCATACTATCTATATCGAGAATTTTTTGATATGTTCTAGCTTCTTCTATAGGAGTTAAATCTTTTCTCTGCAAGTTTTCTATCAATGCCACTTTAGAGCTTTCTTTATCATCTAAATTCTTTATTATAGCTGGAATTTTAGTAAGTCCTGCCATTGTGGATGCTTTATATCTTCGTTCTCCAGCAATTATTTCATATTTAGTACCTATTTTTCTTACAATTATTGGCTGTATTACTCCATGCTCTCTTATTGATAAAGCTAGTTCTTTTAAAGCCTTTTCATCAAAAACTTCTCTAGGTTGAAATCTATTAGGTATAATATCATCTAAGTATAAATAAACAATTTCATTTTCCATATTTATACACTCCTATTTACTCTTTTCTATTCTATATTAAAGTATACAATATATTTTAATGTTTTACAATATTTTTTTATTGTTTATTCTTTTTATAAGTGCAATAAACCATGATAAAATGCCAATAAAAAAAGACTATGTATAAAAATTAAATCAAATAGTCTCTTTTTTCATTGTCATATATTTATTATTACAGCATGTCTTTTTTTATTCTTTCTATTTTGCGAGGATATTTTGTAGGTGTTTTATTTTTCTTCTCCAAAACAATTAAAGTTCTATTACTATCTTCATTTGGTAAAGTAAATTTTTCTATTCTTTCGACATTACAAAAAAGTTTTTCTTGAGCATTATTACTATTGGCTAACTCTTCATCACAATTAGCTTTCATTAAAACTAATTTACCATTTATTTTAAGAGATTTAACACTTATTTCTAATAATACATTCATATTAGCAACAGCCCTAGCAGTTATAATATCAAACTCTTCTTCATGAGATAATGAGTAATCTTCCATCCTCGTATGAATAGCTTTTATTTTCTTTAAATCTAAAGCTTCTATTATATTATTTAAATAATTAACTCTTTTTTGAAGTGAATCAATTAATGTTATTTCTAATTGAGGAAAAAATATTTTTAAAACGATACCAGGAAATCCTGCACCACTACCTACATCACACAATTTTAGATTTTGATCTAAATTTACAACTTTACTTAAAGTTAGACTATCAAAAAAATGTTTAAGATAAACATCTTCCAAAGAAGTAATGGTTGTTAAATTGATCTTGTCATTCCATTCAATAAGCAATTTATAAAATAAATCTAACTTATTTAACATTTCTTCATTATAATTAATATTTAATAATTTTAATTGTTTTATAAATTCTTCCTTATTCATTATTTTTCCTCTTTAAATATACCATTAACATTGTAATATCACTAGGATTAACTCCACTAATACGCATTGCTTGTCCAATTGATGTTGGTCTTATTTCTGATAATTTTTGTTTTGCTTCTTTCGCAATATTATGAATTTGCTCATAATCTATATTATCTGGAATCTTAATATTTTCATATGCTGCCATTTTTTCAGCTTCTTTATTAGCTTTAACAATATATCCTTCATATTTTACGTTAATATTAACTTGTTCTAAGACATCTTCATCGTAAGATAAATCAATAAATTTATTTAAATCTTTAATATTTATTTCAGGTCTTTTTAACAAATCATACAAAGAGGTTGTTACAACAATTTTAGGTGTATTAATACTTTCTAAATATTGATTATTTTCATTATTAGGATTCAATAAATATTCTTTCAAATCTTTAATTAATTTATTAATATTTTTTCTTTTATTAGTCAATTTATTATATTGAGTATTACTTATAAGACCAATACTTTTACCATAATCCATAAGTCTTAAGTCAGCATTATCATGTCTTAATAATAATCTATATTCCGCACGTGATGTTAATAATCGATAAGGATCAATCACTCCTTTAGTAACTAAATCATCAATAAGTACTCCAATATAAGCTTCATTTCTTTTTAAAACTAGACCTTCTTTGCCATCTAATTTTAATACTGCATTTATTCCTGCCATTAATCCTTGGCATGCTGCTTCTTCATAACCACTAGTACCATTTATTTGACCAGCAGTATACAACCCCGAAATTATTTTTGTTTCTAATGTTGGTTTTAACTGTGTAGAATCAATTGCATCATATTCAATAGCATAAGCATACTTATTAATAACTGCATTTTCTAATCCTGGAAGACTATGAACCATTTTTTCTTGAATGTCATGAGGCATACTAGTAGAAAATCCTTGAATATAAATATCATCATAAAAAATACTCTCTGGCTCTAAAAATAATTGATGCCTTTCTTTATCACTAAATCGTACAATTTTATCTTCAATTGATGGACAATATCTAGGTCCTACTCCTTCGACATATCCCCCATACATACTTGATTTATCAAGATTATCTCTAATTATCTGATGAGTAACAGGAGTTGTATATATTAAATAACAAGGTATTTGTTTAGTAACATCATAATGATTTTCATTATAAAAAGAAAAGAAATGTTCAACATCATCTCCAGGCTGTAATTCTGCCTTACTAAAATCAATACTTGATTTTTCAATTCTAGGAGGAGTTCCTGTTTTTAATCTTTTTATTCTAAAACCTAATTTTTTTAAATTATCGCTTAAAAATTTTGATGGTCTTTCATCATGTGGTCCACTTGATATTTTAGTAGAACCATATAAAACAGTACCTTTTAAATAAGTTCCTGTCGTTAAAACCACAGCTTTACTACTTATTTTATCTCCGTTTTCTAAAATAACACCTTTAATAACATCATTATCAATTATTAAGTCTTCTACCATTGCTTCTAAAATTGTAAGATTTTTTTCACTCTCTAAAGTTTTAAGCATTTCTTTTTTATAAGTTATTTTATCTGCTTGTGCTCTTAAAGCTCTAACTGCTGGTCCTTTTTTGGTATTAAGCATTTTCATTTGGAGAAAGCTCTTATCAATATTATTTGCCATTTCTCCACCTAAAGCTGCTATTTCTCTTACCACAATTCCTTTGGCAGGACCACCTATTGATGGATTACATGGCATATCAGCAATATTATTTTTATTACTAGTTATAAGTAAAGTATTATGATTTGTTCTAGCACCTACCAATGCTGCTTCACATCCAGCATGCCCTCCACCGACAACAATAATATCATAGTTCATTATAATCACTTCCTATTTTCCTAAACAAAATTGGGTAAATAACTGATCTATTAATTCATCAGAATATGTTTCACCTAAAATTTCTCCTAGTTTTTCCCATATTCTCTTTATATCAATTTCGATTAAATCAGTTGGAACATTTTCTTCAATACCTAGTTCAATATCTTTAATTATGTTATAAGCATCCTTAGCTAAAGATATTTGACGAGCATTACTTAAATAAGTAAAATCCCCTCTATTTAGTTGTTCAAAATTAAACATTTCTTTTATTTTATTCTTTAAAGGATCAATACCATTAAATTGAACAGTATTTACAAAAACACAATCATGTTCAATATCACTTAAATCTATTTCTTGCTTTAAATCATTTTTATTAACTACAATTATTGATTTTTTTGGTAATAAATTAATTAAATTTATATCCTCATCACTTAATTTTTCATTATTATTAACTACTAAAAGCACTAAATCAGCATTATCCATTTCTCTTTTACTTTTCTCGATTCCTATTTTTTCTACGATATCATGAGCTTCTCTTATTCCAGCAGTATCAACAAAATTAAACAATATACCATCAATACTTGCTTGTCCTTCTACTATATCTCTTGTTGTTCCTGCAATATCAGTAACAATTGCTTTTTCTTCATCTAAAAATCGATTTAAAATACTACTTTTTCCTACATTAGGGCGCCCTATTATAGCGACTTTTATTCCTGTTTTTATAATTTTTCCGTTTTCCGATTCATTAATAATATTTAATAATTCGTTTTTAATGTTTGCTATTTCTTTTTTGATATTATTATTAGTTATAACTTCAATATCTTCGTATTCTGGATAATCAATATTTACTTCAATACTTGCTAATAATTCTAATAATTGCTGTCTAAAATTTTTAATTATTTGACTTAATTTACCTGATAATTGATTAATAGATAATTTTCTTGATTGCTCTGTTTTAGCATCTATTAAATCCATAACTGATTCTGCTTCTACTAAATCTATTCTTCCATTTAAAAACGCTCTTTTAGTAAATTCTCCTGGTTCTGCTAGACGAGCTCCATTTAATAAAACTAATTCTAATATCTTATTAGTTGTAGCAATTCCTCCATGACAATTTATTTCTACAACATCTTCACAAGTAAATGTTTTAGGCGCTTTCATAACTGATACTAAAATTTCATCAATTATTTCATTATTATCTACAATATGTCCATAATTAATAGTGTGACTATCAACTGTCGTTAAATCTTTACCTTTAAATATAGAATTAGCAATCTTTATAGAATCTTTCCCACTAATTCTAACAATTGATATAGCACCAACCCCTAAAGATGTTGATATAGCAGTAATAGTATCGTTCATAATACCACCCCTTTTGTTTATATAGATTATAACATATTTATTATTTTTTCAAGTAAAACAAAGAAAAAAGAGATATCTAATCTCTTGGTTTTATAACAACTGCCCTATTTGGTTCTTCTCCAGTACTTTCAGTATATACGTGTTCATTATTAGATAAAATACTATGTACAATTCTTCTTTCATATGAATTCATAGGATCGAGTTTAGCTTCAATCTTTGTTTTAGCAACTTCTTTAGCTACTTTCTTAGCTAAATACTCAATATTTTTTTGATGTTTTACTTTATATTCACCAACATCTAATAAAAATCTATAGTTGAAACCTAATTCATTATGGATATATTGTCTTGTAATAATACTCAATGCTTCAATAGTACGACCATTTTTTCCAATTAATATATTATTGTTATCACTATATAATGTAATAGTTACATCTTCGTCTCTTTTCTTTACTTCTAAATTAACCTTAACACCTATAAGCTCTGTAATATGTTCAATAAATTTTTTTATTTCATCAACAACATCATCTTTTTTTATTATTTCTAAATCTACCTTTTTATTCTTAAATAAACCGCCTTTTTGTTCATTTTCTTTAATAAAAATATCTTTTTCAGAAACATTTAATTCAGTTAATGCTTTTTGTAATGCTTCTTCTTTCGTTTTTCCACTATACAAATACTTATCCATTTAACTTCTTACTCCTTTTAACTAATAAATTTTGAATAATTGTAAATAAATTAGTTGTTGACCAATATATTCCTAGAGCCGACGACATAAATAATGACATTATTACAATCGTAACCACCATAACTTTATTCATCATATTTGTCTGTTCATTCATACTTGCAGATGACGCATTTAGTTTAAATGAGAAATAAGTTGTTATTCCTACTATTAAGACAATAATTATATATATAAAATTTCCATTTTGCATACCTGTTAAAGGTGTTGTTCCAAGTTGAAATCCTATAAATTTTTCTTCAAATAATGCAGGAACACGATTAATTGCTTCTAAAAATGCTATAAATAATGGAATTTGTAAAAAGGCATACAAACAACCTGCAACAGGATTTATATTATATTTTTTATAAATCATAGTCATTTCTTGACTCTTTTTCATCATTGATGCTTGATCAGTTTTATCTCGATATTTTGCTTCTAGTCTATCCAATTCTGGTTTAGCTTTGTTAATTAATTCTGATTGCATTGCTGTTTTTTTAGTTATTGGATATGCAATTAAACGAATTAAAATACTTGTTAATATTAAAGATAAACCATAACTCTTTACTAAATTTCCTAGTTGGATAATTACCCATGCAAGAGGTTTAACAAAAATACTATTCCATAAACCTTCATATCCACCTGATGTAACACTAAATTTTTTACATGTTGGTAACTTAGAAATATCTACTACATCTTTATATTTTTCATACAACTCTATTGTATCTTTATCAGTTGGCTGACATAAAATATTTTCTGTTAAACTTTGACCAGTAATAGGATTTATTATTGCTTTATTTGTTTTAGGATCTTTTAGCGACTTTGTACACCCCGTTGATAACAATATTATTAATATTAATAATAATACTTTAAATTTTTTCTTCATCTTTTATCTCCTTGTATTTATGTATTTCACTAATTAAATTAAAATATTTTTCACAAAGTTCGTGAAAATTATAATTAACATACTTCTTTCTAATTATTATAATATAATCTTTATCATTTTGGTAGATATTTTTGTATTTATCAATTATATTTCTCATTTGCCTTTTTATTTTATTTCTTACAACGGCATTACCTATTTTTTTACTTACTGATATACCAAAGCGATAATTATTATATTCATTATTATATATATATATGGAAAAGCATTCATTCCAATAATTTTTACCATTACTTATAATTTTAGAAAAATCTTTATTATCCTTAACTATATTTTTCTTCTTCATAAAAACCTCTCACAATTAAAGTATATAACAAAAAAGCCACTGTTTCCAGTGGAATTATTATACTAGTTTTTTACGTCCTTTTTTTCTTCTATTTTTTATTATATTAGTTTCCATCCTAGCAAAAAAACCTTGCTTCTTAGCTTTTTTTCTATTATTTGGTTGATAAGTTCTTTTCATAATTCCACCTCCAAACTAAAATCTACATTATTATAATAATATTTAGTATATTTTGTCAAATAGTTTTTAACTCATTAATATTTTTATTTATTTAAATATTTATCAACATAATTCACAACCTTGTTTAAAACTTTATTAATATATGTTATTAAAAATTTGTGGAAAATGTGCAAAACTAATAAAATCCTTATATATTTTGAATTGTATTTGTTGAAAAAGTTGTTAATAACCTATGGAAAACTTTTTTTTTATCTTTTATCTTTATTTTTTCAACAGGATAAGTTACAATGAAAGTGTATTAAATATTCTTTTCTTGGGGGGAAGTGATAATGATGGATACATCTGTTTTATGGTCGCAAATTTTAAATAAAATTAAAACTGAAATAAATTCATTATCATTTCAAACTTGGTTTGAAGAAACAGAACTTTATGATTTAAATAACGGAGTTGCCAAAATAATAGTGCCATATGCTATTCATAAAAATCATATTTTAAATAACTATAACGATATTTTAAAAAATTGTTTTTTAGAATTTACTGGTAATAATGTGGAATTAGAGCTTTTCTTAAAAGAAGATATAATAGAGGAAAATAACACTGAATCAAATAACATTGAACCAAAAGTAGAAAATAGCAACACCAATAATATTTATAATAATGCATATATAAATTCTAATTTAAATTCTAAATATACATTTGATAATTTTATAGTTGGAAATAGTAATAAATTTGCTCATGCAGCTGCTTTAGCGGTTGCTGAAAATCCTGGGAAAACATATAATCCTTTATTTATATATGGAAACAGTGGGTTAGGTAAAACGCATTTAATGCACGCAATAGGTAATTATATTGATAAACATTCTGATAAAAAAGTTTTATATGTAACTAGTGAACAATTTGTTTCAGACTTTATAGGTATTAATAAAAAAGATGAAAATGGTACTAATTTTAGTTATGTTGACTTCTTTAAACAAAAATATCGCAACATTGATGTTTTAATAATAGACGATATTCAGTATTTAGGTGGTGCAACAGAAACGCAAAAAGAGTTTTTCCACACCTTTAATACTTTATATGGTGACAATAAACAAATTATTATTTCATCAGACAGATCACCAGATGATTTAAAAATATTAGAAGATCGTCTTCGAACTCGATTCTGTTGGGGATTATCTGTTGATATTTTTCCTCCCGATTTTGAATTAAGGGTAGCGATATTAAAAAAAAGAATTGCTGGAGAAGCAATCAACAAATATATACCTGATTCAGTAATCGAATATATGGCTTCAAATTTAGGAAGCGATATTCGAATGTTGGAAGGTGCAGTAACAAGATTAGTGGCATATTCCACAATTATGGGTTCAGAAATAGATTTAAATCTTGCTATCGAAGCCCTTAAAGATTATATTAACAAAGGAATTAGTGAAAAAAACGACGTAAACAAAATTCAAAAAGTTGTTGCGGAATATTTTCAAATTTCCACAGATGACTTGAAATCAAAAAAAAGAAATTCCAACATTTCTTTTCCCAGACAAATTGCTATGTACCTGTGTAGAAAATTAACTGATGAATCATTTCCTAAAATAGGAATAGAATTTGGTGGGAAAGACCATTCAACAGTTATGCATTCTTGTGAAAAAATAGAAAGAGAAATTTCAGTAAATAAAGATCTAGCGGATACAATAAAAAAATTAGAAAATGAAATAAAATAAACAGGTTTTAAACAAGATATTCACAATTATAATAAATTAAAATATAGATATAATAAAGTGAAATTAGTTTTCCACAAATTCCACTTTAATAATATAAAAAATAATAAAAAAAGAAAGAGGAAATAAATATGAAACTAAAAATAAAAAAAGATACATTACTAGAAAGTTTAAATAAAGTATCAAAAGCAATATCAACCAAAAATTTAATACCTATATTATCAGGAATTAAATTTGAATTAACAAACGATGGATTAACTTTAACAGCATCAGATAATGATATAACTATTCAAACATTCATACCTAAAGATGAAAACATGAATATAGAAAAAGAGGGTAGTATAATAATACAAGGAAAATATATATTAGATATAGTAAGAAAATTACCAGATGAATTTATTAATATTGAAGTAATAGATGAATTAAAGATTATTATTTATACAGATAATAGTGAATTTAATTTAAATGGTATTAATAAAAGTGAATATCCTAATATTTCATTAGAAGAAAGTAAAAAAGTTATACCAATAAATAATAAAATTTTTAGAAGTATAATCAATCAAACTTCTTTTGCAACATCAACAGATGAATCACGACCAGTATTAACTGGAATTAATTTCAAAATAGTAGGGGACTTATTAGAATGTAATGCTACTGATTCTTATCGTTTAGCTAAGAAAACTATACATTTAAGTAGTCCTGTAGATGAAAATTATAATTTTGTAATTCCTAGTAAAAACTTAATAGAATATAACAAAATATTAGATGATGGCGAAGATAATATAGAAATGCATATATTTAATAATAAGATATTATTTAAGTATAATAATCTATTATTTCAATCAAGATTAATAAATGGAAATTATCCAAATACTGATAATTTATGGCCTACAGATCCAATTTTAACTATTAATGCTAATCTTGAAGAATTATACAATGTTATTGATCGAGCAAGTATTTTAACTTCTGATAAAGAGAAAAATGTTGTTACTTTTGAAATAAATGACGATACTTTACTTGTTAAATCTTCTTCTGTAGAAATTGGTAGAGTAGAGGAAAAAATGAAAATTGAAAAAGAAAATGAAGAAGAAATTAAAATTTCTTTTAGTGCTAAATATATGATGGAAGCCTTAAAATCATTTGAAGGAGAGACTGCTAAATTAAAGTTCTTTGGTGAAATTAAACCAATAATTATATGTGAAAAAGATGATGATACTTTGGAACAATTAGTTTTACCAATTAGAACTTATTAAAAAAATTAATATTTCGACAAAAAACGACATATTTCGACATATTATTTCCTTATTATAACAATCGTAATTTTTAATTTTAAAGATTACGGAAGGGGGATTTTATGAAATATGAAATCAATGAAGAAACAATGGCTATAATACCTATTGGCTTAAACAAAACGAAAGTTGTAGAATTAAGAAAGGAATACACAATACCTTCATCAACATTTCAAATAATGGAAGAAAACTGTGAATATTATGGCAGTACATTTGATGGTAGAATAAAAGCAGCTCAAAAAATACTTAGTTTTAGTTACAAAATACCATTAATTGTCGAGGAGTCTTCTCAAATAATTTTCTTTCCTACAAAGTCATCTTCAGCAAATGATTGTGCTTGGATTAATCACAATTTTGTGGAAAAAAGAATAAAAAATGGTAAAAATACAAAAGTTGTATTTCAAAATGGTTCAGAATATGAATTTAAAATTTCAAAGCTTTCTTTTGAAAATCAATTATTAAGAGCTGGCATGCTTGAATCTACACTTTCAAAAAGATTAAATAAAAAATAATCAAAAAAATAAAAATTTAAGAGGATAAATACCTCTTTTTCTTTTGTATTTAAAAAATATATGATATAATGTACTTGTATGTATAGTGGACTATGGTTATGGGTAAAGGTGTTATATGAGCATTTTAGAGGGTTTTAAATGATATTAACAAAAATTAATTTACTAAATTTTAGAAATTATAAAAAGTGTAATATTAAATTAAATGATAAAGTTAATATATTTATAGGAAATAATGCTCAAGGAAAAACGAATATATTAGAAAGTATATATGTTTTAGCTCTTACTAAATCATACCGCACTAATTATGATGATAATTTAAAACGTAAAGGTAGTGATTTTTATAAGATTAAAGGGGAAGTAAAGGTTGGAAAATATTCAAAAAATTTAGAAATTTCGGTTATTTACAATGACAAAAGGGTATTTATAAACGATACCAATATTAAAAGAATATCTGATTATGTATCTAATTTAAATGTTATAATGTTATCCCCAGAAGATGTGGAAACAATAAAAGGTTCTCCGTCCATAAGAAGGGATTTATTAAATATAGAAATTAGTCAATTAAATCAGCAATATATAAATTACTATAATGAGTATAACAAACTTCTAAAAATGCGTAATGATTATTTGAAACTAATTTATACCAATAGTATTAGTGATTATAGATATTTAGATGTATTAACAGAAAATTTAGTTAATAGAGCAGCTTATATTTATAAAGAACGACTAACATTTATAGAAAAAATCAATAAAAATATTGGTGAAATATTTAAAACATTATCAGATGTACAAAATTTAAAAATTGTTTATGATACTAATATTGAAATAAATAACAAAACTCAAAAAGAAATTGAAGATATTTTGAAAGAAAAATATTATCATAATAAACAAAAAGAAATAGTTGCTGGAATGACGCTATATGGTCCTCATAGAGATGATTATCATTTTTTAATAGATGATAATGATATTAAAATATTTGGTTCTCAAGGGCAACAAAAATTGGCTATGATAGCGTTTAAATTATCAGAAATATTAATTTTTGAAGAGATTATAGGTAGTAAGCCAATACTTCTTTTAGATGATATTTTTAGTGAGTTAGATAAAACTAAAAGAAATAGGCTTATTAATTATATAAATGATGACATACAAGTAATAATAACTGCTAATGATACAGTAGGAATTAATAAAAAATTGTTAAGAAACGCTACTATATATAAGGTAGAAAATGGAAAAATAATAGCAAAGGGTGATTTTAATGGATGAAAATAATGAAAAAGCTTATGATTCTTCTTCGATTCAAGTATTAGAAGGATTAGAAGCAGTAAGAAAAAGACCAGGTATGTATATTGGTACAACTGATGTTAAAGGATTACATCATTTAGTATGGGAAATTGTTGATAATTCAATAGATGAAGCATTGGCGGGATATTGTAAAAACATTGAAGTTATTATTAATAAAGATAATTCTATTACTGTAAAAGATGATGGAAGAGGTATTCCAACAGAAATACATCCAAAAACTAAAATATCAACAGTAGAGACTGTTTATACAGTATTACATGCTGGAGGAAAATTTGGTGGTGGAGGATACAAAGTATCTGGAGGTTTACATGGTGTAGGAGCTAGTGTTGTTAATGCTCTTAGTAAGTGGTTAGAAGTAAAAGTATATAAGAATGAAACAGTAAATTTTATTCGATTTGAAAATGGTGGGCATACCGTTGAACCATTACATGTCATTGATAAATGTAGTCCTGATAGAACAGGTACGACCGTAACTTTTAAACCAGATCCAGAAATATTTGATACAGATATTTACGATTACGATACTTTGAAGATTAGACTTCGTGAATTGGCCTTTTTAAATAGAGGATTATCTATTACTTTAAGAGATGATCGTGATATGGAAGATACAACTGGAGAGACCTTTTTATATGAAGGTGGAATTAGTGAATATGTAAGGTTTATTAATAAAGAAAAAACTCCTGTTCACGAAGATATTATTCATTTAGATGGCGAAGAAGATGGAGTATTTTTTGAAGTTGCAATGCAATATAATACAAGTTACAATGATAATATTTATTCTTTTGTTAATAACATTAATACTCATGATGGTGGAACTCATGAAGAAGGTGTTAGGAGAGCTTTAACAAGAGTAATTAATTCTTACGCTAGAAAATCCAATATTTTAAAAGAAAAAGATGAACCTTTAACTGGAGATGATGTTAAAGAAGGATTAACAATGATTATTTCTTGTAAGCATCCTAATCCACAATTTGAAGGTCAAACTAAAGGAAGATTAGGAAATTCGGAAGTAAGAAAATTAGCCGATAATGTTTTTTCACAAGGTTTTGAAAGATTTTTATTGGAAAATCCTGAGTCAGCAAGAGCAATTGTTAATAAAGCATTATTAGCTTGTAGAGCTAGAAATGCTGCAAGAAAAGCCCGTGAAATAACAAGAAAAAGTGATTTAGCAACTACTAATTTTTTTGGGAAATTATCTGATTGTAAAAGTAAAGATCCAAAAGTGTCAGAAATATTTATTGTCGAGGGAGATTCAGCTGGAGGTTCTGCCAAAAAAGGTAGGGATTCTATGACTCAAGCAATTCTTCCATTAAGAGGTAAAATATTAAATGTTGAAAAGGCAAGACTTGATAGGGCATTATCAAATGAAGAAATAAGAACAATTATAACAGCATTTGGTACTGGTATAGGAGAAGAATTTGATTTATCCAAATTAAGATATGACAAAATAATAATTATGACAGATGCCGATGTTGATGGCTCTCATATAAGAGTATTATTATTAACTTTATTTTATAGATTTTTTAAACCAATTGTTGAAGCAGGGCATGTATATGCTGCTCAACCTCCATTATTTCGAATAATGCATGGAAAAACAAGAAAATATGTTTTAAATGATGAAGAATTAGAGGACTATTTAAATAGTCTTCCTGAAAACGTTAGAAGTCGTGCGGAAATTGCTCGTATGAAAGGTTTAGGAGAAATGGATGCCGAAGAACTAAACGAAACAACTATGGATATAGAAAAACGTGTATTAAGAAAAATAACAGTTAATGATTGTGTTGCAGCAGATGCAATATTTGAAAAGTTAATGGGTGATGAAGTAGAACCAAGAAGAAAATTTATTGAAGAAAATGCAGGATATGTACAAAATCTAGATATATAGGCGGTGAATTATGGATACAGAAAATAAAAATGAAGAATTTGATGAAGAACTTGAAAGAATTAATATTGATAATAACAATTTTAATGGATACTTTCATGAAAGAGATAGTTTAGCAGAAAATAATATTGTAGATGAGGTTAAGTCATCATTTCTAGAATATTCAATGAGTGTTATTGCTTCACGTGCCTTACCAGATTTAAGAGATGGATTGAAACCTGTACATCGTCGTATTTTATGGTCAATGTACGAATGTGGTTATACTCCAGATAAACCTCATAGAAAATCAGCTACGACAGTTGGTTATGTTATGGGACATTATCATCCACATGGAGATTCTTCAATATATGAAGCAATGGTTAGAATGGCTCAAGATTTTAATCAAAGGTATATGTTAATAGATGGCCATGGCAACTTTGGTAATATTGAAGGTGATGGCGCAGCAGCAATGCGTTATACCGAATCAAAATTATCAAAAATTTCCTTAGAGTTATTACGTGATATCAATAAAGATACTGTTGATATGGATGATAACTTTGATGTGACTAGTAAAGAACCAAAAGTATTGCCTTCGAGATTTCCTAATATTTTAGTTAATGGTACAATGGGTATTGCTGTCGGTATGGCTACCAACATTCCACCACATAATTTAGGTGAAGTAATAGATGGTTGTGTAGCGTATATAGATAATCCAGACATTGATACTCTTGGGTTAATGCAATACATTAAGGGACCAGATTTTCCTACAGGGGGTATAATTCTTGGCAATTCTGGTATAAAAACAGCATATGAAACAGGTAGAGGAACTATTACTATTCGTAGTAAAGCTACTATTGAAGATGCTGGAACACATAGTAATATAATAATTACTGAAGTTCCGTATGGTATAAATACTATGGAATTAAAAGATAAAGTAGCTGAGCTTGTACATACTAAAGTAATTGATGGTATTGCTGATTATCATACTGATCTTAAAGATGGAGTAAAGATAACGATAACGTTAAAGCGTGAAGCAAATCCACAAGTAGTATTAAATAATCTTTATAAGCATACTAATTTTCAAGTACAATATGGAATTATTTTTCTAATGTTAGATGGTATAACACCTAGAACTTTAGGATTAAAAGCTGTTATCTCCAAATATATTGATTATCAAAAAGAAGTTATAATAAGAAGAACTAAATTTGATTTAGCTAGAGATGAAAAAAGAGTTCATATCTTAGAAGGATACAAGATAGCGCAAGATAATATTGATGAAGTTGTAAAAATCATTAGAAATGCAGAAAGCGATGTTGAAGCTAAAGAAAAATTAATGTCTAGATTTAATTTATCTGAAGTACAAACAGATGCTATATTAGAATTAAAATTACGTCGTTTAACTGGTCTTGAACGAGATAAAATTGAAGCAGAATTACAACAATTGTTAGTAGAAATAGAAGAGTTAAAATCAATTTTAGCCTCTGAACAAAAAGTATTAGATATTATTAAGAAGGAATTATTAGAAATAAAGAGTAAATATGGCGACGATAGGAAAACTGAAATTGATATGACAGCAATTGATTATATTGAAGATGAATCTTTAATTCCAGTAGAAGAATCAATTATTACACTTACAAATAAGGGATATATAAAACGTGTACCATCTAATACTTATAAAACGCAAAATAGAGGTGGAGTAGGTATAAAAGGTATGGGTACTAACGAAGAAGATTTTCCTGAAAAATTAGTAACTATGAGAACCCATGATTACTTATTGTTATTTTCAAATTATGGTAAGGTATATCGTATAAAAGGTTATACTATTCCAGAATTTAATCGTCAGTCAAAAGGATTGCCAATAATTAATTTGTTACCTATAGAAAAAGATGAAAAAATAACATCAATGAATGTTATTAAATATGATAACGAGGAAAATAAATACTTAGTATTTGTTACAAAGAAGGGATTAATTAAAAGAACTGCTATTTCTGAATTTGAAAATATCAGAAATAATGGAAAAAAAGCAATAGTGCTAAAAGAAGACGACGAATTAATTGCAGTAAGAAAGACAACAGGTGATAAAGAAATTATTATTGGAAGCAGTAATGGTCGTTTAGTAAGATTTGATGAAACAGAAGTTCGTGTTATGGGAAGAGGAAGCGCTGGTGTTCGTGGAATAAACTGTGATAATGCTTATGTAGTCGGTGCCGAAGTAGTTGAAGAAAATCATCAAGTATTAGTTGTAACAGAAAATGGATATGGTAAGCGTACACCAATCGGTGATTATCGTTTAACTCATAGAGGTAGCAAAGGTGTTAAGACATTAAATATCACAGAGAAAAACGGTAAAATAGTTGCTCTTAGAACTGTTGTTGGCGATGAGGATTTAATGATTATTACTAGCAGTGGTATCGTAATTAGGATATCAATTAATCAAATATCTGAGTTAAGTAGAAATACACAAGGAGTTAGATTAATTAATTTGAAAAATGATCAAAAAGTAGCAACAGCTAATACTATAGAACATTTGGAAGAGGAAACTATTAGCTTGGATAATAATGATATTAACGAAGAACAAGGAGAATAAAACTTCTTGTTCTTTATTTTATTTCCCGGGAAATATTTTTAGAACGTTTGTTTGATTTTTATTTCCCGGGAAATAATTTATATTAAAAACAATAATATATTATATTAATCTAAAATATATGTTTCACGTGAAACATAAAAAAACTTGCTATTTATTAGAAAATATATTATCTTATATATAGCGCAATAAATATATTGGAACCAGGTCAGGATCGGAAGATAGCAGCCTTAACAGTCAATGTTTATGTGCGCTATTTTTATAGGGTGATATTATGAATATTGATGAATATTTTATGAATATAGCATTATCTGAAGCAAAGAAAGCTTATGATAAAAACGAAATACCTGTAGGTGCCGTTATTGTAGAAAATGGGAAAATAATAGCTAAAGCATTTAATAAGAAAAATTCTACGAAAGTTGTTTGTAATCATGCTGAAATGATAGCAATTATAAAAGCATGCCATGTTAATAAAGATTGGAGATTAAATGAATGTACTATTTACATCACAATGGAACCTTGTCCAATGTGTGCTAGTGCAATACAACAAGCTCGAATCAAAAGAGTTGTTTATGGGTGCAGTTCTAATAATATTGAAAATAGTAAATTAATTAATGATATTTTAAATAATTCAGCTGAAATAGAAAATGGTATACTTGAAAATGAATGTTCTTCCCTTATAAGAAAATTTTTTAATGGCATAAGATAATGTTTCACGTGAAACATTAAATATTGTTTTAAAATTATTTCCCGGGAAATATTTTTTTATATTTAATAAAGAATAAAGCTATAAAACAATAATTTTATATTGCAATGAAAGAAAAAAATAGTATTGATTATTTAACTATTTATAGAAAAATTAAATAATAAACTTTGATTAAAAAAGTTGCTGTTAATTTTTTTTACAACACTATGCAAAAAAAATAAATTAATTTATATTTATTTTTTTTAGTAGAAAATTTAACATTAATTTAAAAACTACATATTTGGAAAATAATATTTTCCCTTTATAAAAAAATTCTTTAATATTATAAGATAATGTTTCACGTGAAACATTAAATATTAGTTTAAAAAAAATATTAATATTATTTTTTATAGATTAATAACGAACATATGTTTTAAAATTATTTCCCGGGAAATATTTTTGAGATAATTAATAAAGAATAAAGGTTATAAAACATTAATTTCATGTTATAATGGAAATGGAGGGATAGTATGGGTTATTTAGCTATTTATAGAAAATATAGACCAACAAACTTTGATGAAGTATCTGGTCAAAAAGTAGTTGTTGATATTCTTAAAAATGCCATAAAAAATGATAAATTAGCTCATGCTTACCTTTTTGCTGGACCAAGGGGTACTGGAAAAACAAGTATAGCGAAGATCTTGGCAAGAACGATTAATTGTGAATGCGATAATACTACAAATCCTTGTGAACAATGTAAAAGCTGTATTAATTCTAAATCAAAAGAATGTGTAGATATAATAGAAATTGATGCTGCTTCTAATAATGGTGTAGATGAAATTAGGGAATTAAAAAGTAAAATAAATATCGTTCCATCTTTTTTAAAGTACAAAATATATATTATTGATGAGGTTCACATGCTATCTATTGGTGCATTTAATGCTTTATTAAAAACTTTAGAGGAACCCCCATCACACGTTATTTTTATTCTAGCCACAACAGAGTTACAAAAAATTCCTACAACGATTTTGTCTAGATGTCAAATTCTTGAGTTTAAAAAAATATCTCCAAAAGATATGAAAGACAAAATTAGTTATATTTGCAAAACCGAAAATATAAAAATTGAAGATAACGCAATTGATGAAATTATTGATTATTCTGATGGATGTATGCGAGATGCATTGAGCTTATTAGAAAAGGCTAACTCATATACAGAGAATGTTATAAGTGCTAGTGATGTTAGAAACATTTGTGGAAAAACATCAAAGGAAGAATTACAAACAATAATTGATTTAATTAGAAATGGCGAAAAAGAAAATTTAATAAATAAAATAAATGAATTATATTTATCGGATTATGATTTAATATATGTTGTAGAAGATATTATAAAAGAATTAGAACAAAAAATCTTTGATAATAATAATTCACAAAATGAAATTTATCAACTAATAACTTTATTTGTTAAACTATATGATAAAATGAAAACAACTTCTGTAAATAAAAAGATAATTTTAGAGGTTGAATTAATTAATTATTTGAATGAAAATAATAAAAATATTTCCCGGGAAATATTTTTAAAACAAAAGTTCGATAATATAGAGAAAGAAGAAACACAAATTTTAAATAAAAATAATGATGATGATAAAATTGTTGAAAAAAAAGTTTCAAAAGAAATTGTAAACACTTTTGATAATGATAATTTCAAAAAAATTAGAATTAATAATACTTTTGTCTCTGCATCAAAAGAAATTCTAAATAACATAAAAAACAAATGGAATGATTTAAAAAATAATGCTTTTGATAAAAATAATGGAGCCATGATTTGTAATTTATTAGATGGTATACCTGTAGCAGCAAGTACTGATTATTTATTAATTTCTTTTCCATATTCTTCTATGTCTGATAATATTAATGAAGATTATGCTAATTTTCAAGAAATTTTAAATCAATATTTGCAAATTAGCACAAAGATTGTTGCCATTTCAAATGAGGAATGGAACAAATATAAATCTGAATATATTAAAAATTTAGGAAATAATATAAAATATGAGTTAATTGAAGACGAATATATTAAAAAAGAAAATAGTAATAAACAAGAAACAATTATGCCAGAAAAAAATGATAATTCTGATAATATAGAAAATAAAGTATTGGAATTATTTGATTCTGAATTTGTAAAAATAGAATAAAGGAGAGATTATATATGAATATGCAAGCTATATTAAAACAAGCACAAAATATGCAAAAGGATATGATGAAGGCTAAAGAGGAGATTGATAATAAAGTCTTTGTTGGTGAAAGTTCTTTTGTAAAAGTCGAAGTAAAAGGGACCAAGGAAATTTTGTCTGTAAAAATAAATAAGCAAGAAGCAATTGATACAGATGAAATAGAAATGTTAGAAGATATGATCCAAGTAGCTATAAATTCTGCATTTAAACAAATTGATAAATTAACAGAAGAAAAAATGGGCAAGTTTGGTAATATTCCAGGATTGTTTTAGTTATGTATCCAGATAGTTTACAAGATTTAATAGAAAGTTTTAAGCTTTTGCCAGGAATAGGTGAAAAAACAGCGGAAAGATTAGCTTTTTATATGTTAAATTTAGAAGAAGATAAAACAGATTTTTTTTCTGATTCGATAAAAAATGCAAAAAACAAATTACATAAATGCCCAATTTGTTCAAATATTACTGATAAAGATATTTGTAATATTTGTGCAGCAGATAATAGAGATAAAAAAATATTATGTGTTGTTGATGATTGCAAAAGTATAATAATGTTTGAAAAAACGGGATCATTTAAAGGAATGTATCATGTTTTAGATAATTTAATTTCCCCATTAGATGGGATTAATCCTGAGGATATTGGGATTGAAAAGTTAGTAAAAAGAATTGAAGATTCTTCGTTTGAAGAGATTATTATTGCAGTTAAACCTTCAATTGAAGGGGAAACAACTAGTTTATATATAAAAAAAATATTAGAAGGTTTAAAAATTAAAATTACTAGAATAGCAAGCGGTATTCCTCTAGGTGCAGACATTGAGTACATTGATTCAATGACTTTAGAAAGAGCTTTAGTCGACAGGAAAGAAATAGAATAATCTTTTTAGTTAGACATATGCTTATCTTAGGTGATCATATATGTTGGGTAAAATTTTAAAGAAAATTGTGTTTGCGGTAGTATTATTATATAGTTTTAATTTAATTGCTGTTAAATTTGGATTAATTGTACCCATAAATTATATAACAATATCATTAGTTACATTACTTGATGTTCCAGCAATGGTTTTACTTGTTTTCTCATTAATACTTATTTTTTAAAATTTGAATAGGAGGTATGAAGATGTTAACAGAAGAAATTTTCGATAAATATTTTAATAAATCTAAATTGAATCATGCCTACTTATTAAAAACAAATGATCAAAATAAAGCTATCCAAATAGCAAAAAAAATTTTTTCTTATGGAAACCATGATGATAATATTAATGAATTAATCGAAGAAAACGTTTATTCTGATTTAAAAATTATTAAACCTGATGGGCAATGGATAAAAAAAGAGCAAATTATCGATTTGCAAAGTGAATATAAAGTTAAGTCAGTCTATGATGGTAAAAGAATATACATAATTGCTAATGCTGAGAATTTAAATAAATCGTCTGGTAATACATTATTAAAGTTTTTAGAGGAACCAAATGAAGACATTATAGCTTTACTAATTACTGAAAATAAAAATAAAGTTTTAGATACAATTGTATCTAGATGTGAATATATTTCAATAGATTCTAATAATGATGATAATCATGATAATTATGAAGAGGCGTTAGAACTATGCTTATTATTAGAGAAAAATAAAAAAATGTTTAACATCGATTTGAATCATAAGTTAGAAGAATGTACAGATCGATTGTTAATAAAAGAATTATTTCAGAAAATGATTACAATTTATGAACAATGTCTATTAAAACAATATAATGCCCATCAATATTTAACGATAGAAGAAGATGTATTTGACAAAATATATAAAAATAATACAATAGATAGCATTATAAAAAAAATGCAATCATTAATGTTTGCAGTTGATATATTAGATTATAATGTAAATCTTAAATTATTAGTGGACAAACTATTAATTTTGATGTTTGGAGTTGAGTAATATGTATAATGTTGTAGGTGTAAAATTTGATAATTCCAATCGTTTATACTTTTTTGATATTAATAACTTAGAAATTAAAAGAAATGAAAAAGTAATTGTTGAAACGGAAAAAGGTCTTCAATTTGGAATGGTATCTACAGAGATTAGAAAAGTTGAAGAAAAAGATATAGCGTATCCTTTAAAAAAAATATTGCGAATGGCTACTAAGGAAGATATAAAACAAAATTTAGTTAATAAAGAACAAAGTGAGAAGGCACTAGAGGATGCTAAAAGGCAAGCTACAAAATTAGGTTTAGATATGCATTTTATTGGGGCTGCATTCACTTTTGATAAAAATCAATTGATTTTTAATTTTGTGGCGGATGAGCGTGTTGATTTTAGGGAATTAGCAAAAAAATTGGCAGCTATTTATAAAACTAGGATTGAACTTAGACAAATTGGTGTTCGTGATAAAGCTAAAGAAGTTGGTGGGATAGGACCATGTGGTTTATTCCTTTGCTGTAATACTTTTTTAACTGATTTTGATAGCGTATCTATAAATATGGCAAAAAATCAATATATTGCATTAAATCCAACTAAAATAAATGGAATATGTGGACGTTTACTATGTTGTTTAAAATATGAAGATGATCAATATACAGAAATGAAAAAAAATTATCCAGAAGTTGGAATTTATATTAAGAAAGATAATATAAGTGGAAAAGTCATATCACACAATTTATTTAAAAAAACGTATACAGTAGAATGTAGCGATAAAACATTAGTTGAATTGCAAGTAGAAGAAAATGAAAGTAATTAACGATTTAATTGGATATAAAGATAAAAAAATTGTGCAAGACACTAATTGGTTTATGTTTTCGTTAGATTCGGTTTTACTACCAAGATTTGTGACCATTAATAAAAATGTAAAAAATATATTAGATATTGGAACAGGGAATGCTCCAATTCCAATAATTTTATCAACAAGAACTAAAGCCAAAATATATGGTATAGAAATTCAAAAAGATTTGTGTGATTTAGCTAATGAAACGGTAAAAGTTAATAATCTTTCTAATCAAATTACAATTATAAATAATGATGTAAAAAATATAGGCCAATATTTCGAAAATGGTTTTTTTGACATTGTAGTATCAAATCCACCATTTTTTAAAGTGTATAAAGATACTAAAAAGAATGATGATATACACAAAGTAATTGCAAGGCACGAAGTTTATTTAAATTTAGATGAAATAGTATCAATAGCTAGCAAATATTTAAAAAACGGTGGATTATTTGCAATGGTACATAGAGCAGATAGATTAATAGATATTATTAACTGTTTTAAAAAATACAATATTGAACCTAAAAAGATGCAATTTATATACCCCAAAAATGGATGTGAATCTAATATAATATTAATTGAAGGAAGACGTAATGGTAATCCAGGTTTAAAAATCTTACCGCCTATCATTGCTCATAATAATGACGGTAGTTATAGTAATGATGTTTTAAAATATTTTAAAGAGGAGGAAATATGAGTCAAAAAAGTTATAATGACAAAAATGCATTATATTTAATTCCAACACCAATAGGTAATTTAGAAGATATAACTTTAAGGGCCATCAATATTTTAAAGAAAGTTGATGTAATCTTTTGTGAAGATACAAGAATAGCTAGCTTATTATTAAATAAATTAGAAATAAAGAAAAAACTTATTAGTTGCAATAATATAAATGAAGATATTGTTAAAGAGAAAGTTATTCAATATTTAAGTGATGGTAGTGATGTTGGTTTAATAACCGATAGGGGCACACCAATAATTAGTGATCCAGGTTTTAAAAGTGTTGAATGTGCTATAGAAAATGGTTATAATGTCATTGGTTTGCCTGGACCAACCGCATTAATCCCTGCATTAATAACTTCAGGAATTGAACCATCCCCCTTCTTATTTTATGGCTTTCTTAACTCCAAAATATCAAAATTAAAAAAAGAGTTAGCAGAATTGAGTGTGTTAAAATATACTTTGATTTTTTATGAATCACCACATCGAATTATTTCAACTTTACAATCAATGAAAGAAATATTAGGTGATAGAAGAATTTCTTTAAATAGGGAAATATCTAAAATGTATGAAGAAATATATCGAGGGACTATATCAAATGTGTTACAAGAGTTAGGTGGCGAAGTCAAAGGAGAATTTGTAATCATAGTGGAAGGCAACAAAGATAATGTATCGTATGATAATATGTCTATTAAAGATCATATTCGTAAATATATCGATTTAGGATATAATGAAAAAGAGGCAATGAAATTAGTAGCTAAGGATAGAAATATGTCAAAATCTGATATTTATCGTGAATATCATAATAGGAGTGATTGAAATGAAATTAATAGTTGGATTAGGGAATCCAGGTAAACAGTATGATAATACAAGACATAATATGGGATTTTTTTATATCGACAAATATGCAGAACAACATGGAATAGAGATTAATAACAAAAAATTTAATGGATTTTATGGTGAAATAAATATTAATAATCAGAAAGTAATTCTATTAAAACCTGGTTCATTTATAAATTTATCAGGTGAAGTAATAAAAAAGTATATAGATTATTTTAAAATAGATATAAATGACATGCTTATTATATGTGATGATTTAGATACTGAAATGGGCAAAGTTAGATTAAGAGCGAATGGTAGTAGTGGTGGACATAATGGTCTAAAAAATATTGAATTAATGTTAAAAACGCAGGACTATTACCGTTTAAAAATTGGAATTTCTAATAATAAACTTATTGATACTAAAGATTATGTTTTATCAAAACTTGATAATGAATCACAAAGAAAAAGAGATGATAATGTTAAACTTGTATGTGACATTATCGATGATTTTTTGCTATTAGATTTTCAATTATTAATGTCAAAATATAATCGGAAATAATGGTGATAATATGGATGATTTAGACAATTTAATTATACATAATGGCACTGAAAACATGAGTCTTTTTGGAATGACTGATGAATTTTTTTGTTTGTACATTGCTAAATTATCTAATTTAAAAAATAGAAATATTGTAATAATAACATCTACTTTGTTTGAAGCGAATAAAATTTTTAATTCATTAAATAATTATTGTGATAATGTTCAATTGTTTCCTTGTGATGATTTCTTAACTAATGCATCAATTGCTATTAGTCCTGAATTAAAAATAACTAGGTTAGAGACTATAAACAAATTAATTAATAATCAAAAGCAAATAATTATTACTCATTTAAATTCCTATTTAAGGTTCTTACCCAGTAAACAAGTCTACAAAGAAAATATTATAAAATTAAAGACAGGTACTGAAATAAATCGTGATGAGTTAATAAAAAAATTATTAGATATTGGATATACAAGAGAAACTACTGTAACTAGAACTGGTGATATTAGTATAAGAGGTTTTGTTATAGATATATTTCCTTTAGAGAGCGAGAATGCTGTTAGAATTGAATTTTTCGGTGATGAAATAGAATCTATTAGATATTTTGACATTACAACACAAAAGTCTATTAAAACAATAGATGCTATTGAAATTTTCCCTAATAGTGAATTTATAAATGGTAATAATGAGGCAGATTTTGATAAAAAGTTTAATATTGTTGATAATCCAAGTAACATTTCTGATTATTTAGATAATCCAATAACTATTGTCAAAGATTATTCACAAGTTGAATCTTCGTATTT
The DNA here is from genome assembly GCA_947593955.1 of uncultured Bacilli bacterium. Lineage (GTDB taxonomy): Bacteria > Bacillota_I > Bacilli_A > RF39 > UBA660 > RGIG3091. The sequence goes on from CANQDV010000002.1 coordinate 38,090, forward strand.
AAAATTAGAGGAAGATATATTTGAATATTTTTCTAGAAATGATATACATTTAAATAAAGATATTATGTTTTCACTTACTAAAATTCCAAATACATGCATTTTATATAATACTTTTGCTTCAGATAATGTTAAATTTAAAAATAACAAAAAAATAGATTTTCAAGTTAATACCATATCTCAATTTCATGAAAACGTAGAATCTATTATTAATTACATTAAACTCAATATTAAAAAAGGTTATACAATAGTAGTATGCCTAAAGGATTATCAAATTAAAAGTTTTATAAAATTTATTGATTTGGAATATCATAATGTTACAAAGAACGATATAATGATAGGCCAATTAAATATTATTAATAAGCATTTGAATGAAGGATTTATATATGAGCATTATATCGTTTTAACAGAAAAAGAATTGTTTGATACTAACAATAATAGTAAAAGTAAATATAAAACGAATTTTAAATATGCTACAAAGATAAAAAGTATAAATAATTTATCTGTTGGTGATTATATTGTTCACAATATACATGGTATAGGTGTGTATAATGGTATAAAAACTTTAACGAAAAACGGATTAATGAAAGATTATTTAGAATTATTATATGAAGGTAAGGATAAATTATATATTCCTGTTGAAAAAATAGAACTTATTAGCAAGTATACAGGAAAGGAAGGCATAGTTCCTAAAATTAATAAATTAGGAGGTAGTGAATGGGCGAAGACCAAATTAAGGGTAAGAAATAAAGTAAGAGAAATAGCCGGGGATTTAATTAAATTGTATGCTTTAAGACAAATGCAAAAAGGTTATGCTTTTCATAAAGATACAGAATTACAAGAAATATTTGAAAATGAATTTCAATACGAACTAACTCCTGATCAAAAAATAGCCATTAATCAAATAAAAGCTGATATGGAATCCAATAGTCCTATGGATAGATTGCTTTGTGGAGATGTTGGATATGGTAAGACAGAAGTTGCTTTTCGTGCCATGTTTAAAGCTGTTGCCGATTCTAAGCAGGTACTTTATCTTTGCCCTACAACCATTTTGTCTAGTCAACAATATAATAATGCAATCCAAAGATTTAAAAATTTTCCTGTTAATATTGCTCTTTTAAATAGATTTACAACTAATAAACAAACTAAAATAATCTTAGATGATCTTAGTAAAGGTAAAATAGATATATTATTTGGTACTCATAGAATTTTGAGTAATGACATTAAACCTAAAGATCTTGGACTTTTAGTTATTGATGAAGAGCAAAGATTTGGGGTAACTCATAAAGAAAAAATAAAGCAGTACAAAAATAATATAGATGTTTTAACTCTTACTGCAACACCAATTCCTAGGACTTTACAAATGTCTATGCTTGGAATTCGAAGTTTATCTTTAATAGAAACTCCACCAGTAAACAGATATCCAGTAGAAACGTATGTTATAGAAGAGAATGATCTCTTAGTCAAAGATGCAATTTATAAGGAATTATCTAGAAATGGGCAAGTGTTTTTACTATACAATAGTGTTGAAAAGATTGAAAGTAAAACTAGACAAATTGCCGAGTTAGTTCCTGATGCTAAAATTGTTTTTGCTCATGGTCGTATGCCAAAAGAAGAATTAGAAGATATTATGTTTAAATTTATACAACATGAATATGATGTATTAGCGTGTACAACAATTATTGAAACAGGAATTGATATTCCAAATACTAATACGTTGATAATATTTGATGCTGATCATTTTGGGCTTAGTCAATTATATCAAATACGAGGCCGAGTTGGTAGAAGTGATAAAATAGCTTATGCTTATTTAATGTATAACAAAAATAAAGTTTTAACAGAAACGGCAATTAAAAGATTAAAGGTTATTAAGGAGTTTACGGAACTAGGAAGTGGTTTTTCTATTGCTACTAGGGATTTGTCTATTCGTGGTGCTGGAGATATTTTGGGAAGTGAACAGGCAGGGTTTATTGACAACGTAGGTATTGATTTGTATTTGAAAATATTAAATGATGAAATAAAAAGATTAAATGGTGTAGAAGTTGAAGATGATGATGTTACGGATGTCAAACCTTTACTTGAAGTTGAAACACATATTGATGACAAGTATGTTGAAGAAAGCGAATTGAAAATAGAAATTCATAAAAAAATAAATGAAATTGATTCATATGAGAAATTAACAGAGGTAAAGGAAGAACTAGAAGATCGATTTGGAAAACTAGATGAACATTTGATTATATATATGTATGAAGAATGGTTTGAAAAACTTGCTAGGGAAAAGCATGTAGAAGAAGTAAGACAAACAAAGAATTCTATTGAAATTTATTTTGATGAAGAACATTCTAAAAAAATTGATGGAGAAAAGATCTTTGAAGAAGCTTATAAAATTTCCAATATGTTTAGATTTATGTTTAAAGGGAACAGATTAATTGTAATATTAGATACTCTTAAATTAGACAAACATTACATATATTATTTAATTGACTTGTTAAATACTGTAGAGTTTTCTAGTGTTACAATTGACGATTAAACATATATTTGATATATTAATATATAGAAAAAAATGAAAATAGGTGTATATATGAATTTAGATATAAATGATATGTTTACAGAACAAAATCGCAAAATATTTATTAATAAGTTAGGTTTAGATTTGGTGAACAATAGCAGTGCCTTTTCGTTATCAACAGCAAATATTGTAAAAATAGAAATTGCTAAATTGTTTTCATTTATAAAGCGAACTTATTCTAAATATGAAGTTAAGGCAGATATGGATATAATAAAAAAAATTTTATCCGAAACAAAAGATAGTATTTTAGGCGATCTAGAAACTTTAATTTGTGATAGACAAGAAAAAAATAATAATTACCTTACTGAAAGTGAGACATCAGCAATAAATAAAAAATACATTAATAATTATCATAAAGCGATTGATGAAAATGAAGAAGATTTTGAAAATGGTGTAAAATTGTCAGTTAGTGAAAATTCCAATGTAAGGCTTTATAACCAATTAATAAACGCGTATCCTTGTAAAAATGAAAAAATGCAAAATGAAATATTTCAGCAAATTAATGTTGACTTCTCCAATAACATAATAAGAAGAATTATTGATGAAGGTAAGCATAGGTCAGGAACTTTAAAGAATATGTCATTAGAAACATATGCATATTATAAGGATTTAAACTCGAATACTAATACAGTAAAGAGTAGAGTAAAAGTAATGAAAAATGATTGTTAGGAAAACTCATGAAAATGAGTTTTTTTAATTGTTAGCTATTGGTAAAATTTACCAAAGGAAATATACCCTTAAAAATATTATAATTTATGTGAAGAGAAAAATAATTATCTTTATTAGGTATAATTTTTTATTCATAACAAATACTAAATTATGAAAGAAAGAGGGGAATTCCTATGGAAACAACTGGTGTAGTAAGAAGAATTGATGATTTAGGTAGAATTGTTATACCTAAGGAAATAAGAAGAACTCTTGGCATAAAAGATGGTACCTCATTAGAGATATTTGTTGAAAAAGATATGGTAGCGCTAAAAAAACATTCTTCTATGAATAATTTATTACATTTTGCGGAGGTATATGTTGACTCCATATATAATTCTATTAAGAAAGATATAATAATAACTGATAGAGATAATGTTATAGCATGTGCTGGAGGAATAAAAAAAGAATATTTAAATAAGCCTATTAGCTCTTATTTAGAAGATTGTATTGAAAAAAGTAATATAATTGTTGAAAAAGAATTAAATAATATAAGTATAATACAAGGAAAACAAGAGGAATGTAGATATGTCATTAATACTGTCATATCAAATGGCGAATCAATAGGAGCAGTTATAATGCTATCTTTTGATGATGCTATTGGTGATTTGGAAGAAAAAACCGTACAAATAGCTTCACAATTTTTCGGAAAACATATTGAAGAATAATTATAATAATGGTATAATTTAATACATATTGATTATGACGTTGATGGAAAGAACTATAATTTAATATCATAGAGAACTTTTGATGGTGGAAAGAAAGTATAATTAATTATAGGAAATGGTTCCAGAGTCTTTTGGCTGATATTTAGGTCAATTCGTTTGCAAACGTTACAGGCAAAGAGTGCATAGATTTTTCTATGAAGTAAGGTGGTAACACGGTAATATTCGTCCTTAGAGATAATATTATCGTGTTTTTTTGGAGGTATTATGGCTAGATTTTTTGAAAAAATTAGTTATGAGCAATTTACTAAGGATATATGTGATGACAAAGAATTATATCAAGGTTATAATTTGCCTAAAAGGAGTACAAAAAATAGTGCTGGATATGATTTTTTTGCTATAACTAATTTAGTGTTACATAAGGGAGAAAGTATAAAAATTCCTACTGGTGTAAAAGTAGGTATGGATGATGATGAGGTATTATTAATTGTTGTAAGAAGTAGTATGGGATTTAAGTATAATATAAGGATGTGCAATCAAGTTGGAGTTATAGATAGTGATTATTATAATAATATGAATAATGAAGGACATATTTGGATTAAATTACAAAATGAAGGAAACAGTGATTTTGAAATCAAACAAGGTGATGCTATTTGCCAAGGAATTTTTGTTAAATATTTGACTGTTGATTATGAACAGACCAATGAAAACATAAGAACTGGTGGCATAGGATCCACTAATAGGGGTGATTAAAATGGAAAAATATTATATAACTACAGCCATAGCTTATACATCAGGGAAACCACATATAGGTAATACTTATGAAATCGTTTTAGCAGATGCAATTGCTAGATTTAAACGTCAAAAAGGTTATGATGTTTATTTTCAAACGGGAACTGATGAGCATGGTGAAAAAATTGAATTAAAAGCAAAGGAAAAAGGTGTAACGCCTAAAGAATTTGTTGATGAAGTTGCTCAAGATATCAAAAGGATTTGGAATATTATGAACACTAGCTATGATAAGTTTGTAAGAACAACTGATCCGATACACGAGAGACAAGTTCAAAAAATATTTAAAAAAATGTATGACAAAGGTGATATATATTTAGGAAAATATGAGGGATTATATTGTACGCCATGTGAATCATTTTTTACAGAAAGCCAACTAGTTGATGGAAAATGTCCTGATTGTGGCAGAGAAGTAAAAAAGGCAAGCGAAGAAGCATATTTCTTTAAATTATCCAAATATCAAGATAGATTAGTTGAATACTATAACACCCATCCTGACTTTATTAAGCCTGAATCTAGAAAAAATGAGATGATTAATAATTTTATCAAACCAGGGTTGCAAGATTTATGCATTTCTAGAACATCATTTACTTGGGGAATACCAGTTGATTTTGATCCTAAACACGTTGTATATGTTTGGTTAGATGCTTTAACTAATTACATTACAAACATTGGGTATGATGTAGATAATCCAAGTCCTGAATTTAAAAAATTATGGCCTGCTGATTTGCATTTAGTAGGTAAAGATATTATAAGATTTCATACAATTTATTGGCCTTGCTTTTTAATGTCTTTAGATATACCATTACCTAAACAAGTTTTTGGTCATCCATGGTTGTTATTCGGTAATGATAAAATGAGTAAATCTAAAGGGAATATTATGTATGCCGATGATTTAGTCAATTATTTCGGAGTAGATGCTGTTCGATATTATGTTTTACACGAAATACCATATGCTAATGATGGTACTATTACTTATGATACTTTAATTGATAAAATAAATAGCGATCTTGCTAACATTTTAGGAAATTTAGTTAACAGAACCATTTCTATGGCTAATAAATATTTTGATGGTAAAGTAATAAATACAAAATTAACAGAATCTTTGGATAAAGATTTATTAGATAGCATCGATTCTTTAGAAGGTAAAATAGAAGATAGAATGGACAGATTAGAAATTGGGGCAGCTATTGACGAAATATTTGAAGTATTAAGAAAAAGTAATAAATATATTGATGATACGACTCCATGGGTTTTATCTAAAGATGAAAATAGTAAAGATAGATTAAAGACAGTTATATATAATTTACTTGAGGCCATTAGAGTTTGTTCTATTTCCTTAGAGCCATTTTTACCTAGTACAGCAGAAGAAATAAAAAGACAGTTAAATACTTCTGATATCAGTCCAAAATATAATCAAGAAAATATTTATAATACGATTACCCCAATGCCATTATTTGTACGTATAGATAAAGATGCAAAATTAAAAGGAATTGAGAATAAAGGTTAATATTATAGAGTCTTATTGTAAAAGATAATATTAAGAGTGTTGACTTAATAAGTTAATGCTCTTTTATTTTTTAAGAAAAGGTTTTATATGATATAATTTTAATGGTGATTTTTATGTTTATAGATACACATATGCATTTAGCAAGAAATGATGATATAGACTCTGTTATTAAAGATAGTAAAAATAATAAGGTAGAGTACTTAATAATAAGTGGCTGTGATAAAGAGGGAATAAATGATGCCCTTGAAATTATTAGTAATTATGAAAATATTTATGCTACGATTGGATTTCATCCTAGTGAAGTAGATAAAGTAACTGATGACGATATTAGTTGGTTAAAAGATTTAATTACTAATAATAAAAAGATAGTTGGCTTAGGAGAAATAGGGTTAGACTACTATTATGGCAAGGAAAATAAAAGTGAACAATTGAATTTATTTGAAAAGCAACTATTTGTAGCAGAACAGTTAGATATTCCAGTAGTTATTCATACAAGAGATGCTTTCAAAGATACATATGATATGTTAAAAAAATTTAAAGTAAAAGGAGTTATTCATTGCTTTAATGGTAGTATGGAGGTCGCTAATTTATATATTAATTTAGGTTATTATTTAGGGATAGGAGGAGTTATTACATTTAAAAATAGCAAACTTAATGAAGTAATTGAGAATATTGATTTATCGCATTTAGTTTTGGAAACAGACAGCCCTTATCTTTCTCCTGAACCTTATAGAGGTCAAACTAATTCTCCAAAAAATATCCCCATAATTGCGGAAAAAATTGCCAACATAAAAAAAGTTTGCACAGAAAAAGTGGAAAAGATTACCTCTAATAATGCGTGTCAAATATTTGACTTAAAAATATGATTATGATATGATTATTGCATAAAGATGAGGCGAAAATATGAAAAATATATTACGTATGGCCAGAAATCAATTATGTGTAATTGGCATACTTATTATAATGTTTTTTATAATTATTAGTGGAAATCATAAAGAAGAGATAATTACTTATAATGTAAGCAGTATTAATTCAATTCAAGCAGTACATTTAGTATCAAAATATAATCCAGAAGTAGTAGAAACTATATATGCAAATAATATTAGTGAGGTATTACAATATGGTAGTAAAAATCCAGTAAAGTTTAATGGAACGATGACAGCTTATGGCCCAGATTGTGTTGGATGTTCTGGAATAGTATCTTGTCCACCGAGAAATGATGTACGTAATGGAAATATTTATTTTAATGATAATGAGTATGGTCAGGTTAGAATTGTAGCTGCTGATAAAAGTATTCCATGTGGTACTATGGTGAAAGTTACTGGAGACAGATTAGGTGAGGAAATGACAGCTATTGTTTTAGACCGTGGGGGAGTTATTAATGGAACATTGATGGATTTATTAATGGTTAGCGAAAATGCTTCTAGTCCTTTTGGTAGACAATATGTAACTTATGAAATAGTTAGATGGGGATGGTAAACTTGTATTTATACAAGTTTCTTTTAATTAAGGAGGTTTATGTTAGATCACAAATTTAAAAAGAAATACGGACAAAATTTTATAAAAGATAAATCTGTTATTCAGAAAATAGTTAACAGCATAGATATTGATAAAGATACTTTAGTTATAGAAATAGGGCCAGGATCAGGAGTATTAACCAAAGAATTAGTAAATTTAGCTGGCTATGTTATAGCGTATGAAATAGATACTGATTTAAAGAAAATTTTAGATGAAGAATTTACAAGTATAGACAATATAAAAATAATATACGAAGATTTTTTAACAAGAAATGTGGAAAAAGATATTGAAGAGTTTAATTTCAAAAAGATATACGTTGTTGCTAATATTCCTTATTACATAACAACACCTATTATAAAAAAGATTATAGATGCAAAAATAGAAATAAGTAAAGTCGCTATAATGATTCAAAAGGAAGTAGGAGAAAGATTTACGGCACAGCCTAAATCAAGAAATTATGGTTCAATTACTGTTTATTTAAATTACTATTTTAATGTAAGAAAGCTTTTTGTAGTTAGTAAAAATAGTTTTGTTCCTAAACCTAATGTTGATAGTATTGTTGTTTTATTTGAAAAAAAAGAGAATAAACCTGAAGTTAAAAATGAAGAATTACTATTGGAATTGATAAGAGACTCTTTTCAATATAAAAGAAAGAACTTGCGAAATAATTTAAAAAAATATGACTTAAATAAAGTTTTAAGCATTTTAGAGAAATATAATTTAGACTTAAATGTTAGAGCTGAAGAATTACCTTTAGATATTTTCATAGATATTAGTAATAATTTATAATTATTGTTTAATTACTTGCAAAAAATTTTGATTTATATATAATTAAAATTGAAAATATGAGGTAAGGTAATGAGCGATAGTAGTAAGTATTATAAAGATATTAGTTTAATAAGAGTAATTGCTTGTTTGGCAGTAATACTTTATCATTTAAATATATTAAATGGTGGTTATTTAGCCGTTTGTTCTTTTTTTGTTTTGAGTGGATATTTATCTTGCATTTCCCTTTTTAAAAAAGAAAAAATATCTTTAAAAGAGTATTATATTCATTTAGTATTAAAAACATATTTACCGTTATTAATTGTTGTATTTTTAACAATTGCTTTTGTATCTTTTTTTCCATCTATAAAGTGGTTAAATTTAAAACCTGAGACGACATCAGTTTTATTAAATTATAATAATTATTGGCAATTGAGCGCTAATTTAGATTATTTTGCTAGACATATCAATTCTCCGTTTATTCATTTATGGTATATATCAATACTTATGCAATTTGATTTAGTTTTGCCTTTTGTGTTTATTGTTTTAAAAAAATTAGGAAATAAAATTCATAAAATAATTCCTTGTATTATTACTTTAATATTATCTCTTACTAGTGCGTTCTTTTTCTATAAGTCAAGTATTAGTAGAGATTTAATGGTTACTTATTATGATACTTTTAGTAGAATTTTTTCTTTGCTATTTGGACTTACATTAGGTTTTATTCATTCATATTATAGATCATTATGTATAAAAAGTACTTTTAATAGTGTACTTAATAGAATAATATTTTTCTTGTATTTTATTATTCTAGTAGTATTATTTATATTTATTGATATCAATTCTTCTTATTGGTCTATTTGTATGATATTAGTAACTTTAATTACTTGTAGGTTAATAGATTATGGAACGATAAATACTACAAATAAATTATCAATAGTAGATAGTATTTTTAAATATTTATCAAAAATAAGTTATGGAATATATTTATTCCAGTATCCATTAATATTTATACTTAATTATTTTATTAAAGACAATTATGTAATATGCTTTAGTGTTATAGTACTAACTTTGCTTTTATCAGCATTATTATATTTTGGCTTAAACAAAAATACCAATAAATATTTAAATGTTATAAGGGGTATTATTTTTGTAATTGGGTTAGTAGCAATTGGATATGGAGGATTTCAATTTTATTTAGCGAAAGACTATACTGAAGAAATGAATTTGTTAAAAGAACAACTTGCTAATAATACTGAGATTTTTAAAAAACATCAAGAAGAATATTTATTACAAAAAGAGCAAGAAGAATTAGATTGGCAAAAAGTTTTAGATGAATTAGAAATAGACGAGAACAATTTAAAAAATGTTGTTACTAATCTTCCTGTAATAGGTATAGGAGATTCTGTTATGTTAGGAGCGGTTGGTGGTTTGTATCAGCAGTTTCCTAATGGTTATTTTGATGCACAAATATCACGTACGGCTTGGGTAGTTAACGATATATTAAAAGATTTAAAAAGTAGGAATTTATTAAATGGACCGTTGATTTTAAATTTGGGTGCAAATGGGGATTGCTCTGAATACTGTAAGCAAGAAATAATTGCCACAGCTGGAGATAGAGAGATATTTTGGGTAAATACTACTAATGATAGTGAAGTATTTGTTAATGATGCCTTATTAACATTTGCTAATAAATATAATAATGTGCATATCATTGATTGGAATGCAGCTTCCAAGGGATATCCTGAATATTTTTATGCAGATGGCATTCATTTAACACCAAGCGGTGTAGAAGCATATACTAAAACAATATATGATGCCATTTATCAAGTATATTTTAATCAATATCAAAATAAAAAAGAAGAAGTTATAAAAGAACATGAAGCAAAAGAAAAGAATAGAATAAGTTTTTATGGAAATGATGTTTTGTTAAATATATTTGATTATATAAAAGAAGAATTTAGTGATGCCAATGTTATTATTGATTCAAAATATACGTACGAATCAATATATTCAGAAATTGAAAAAACTCTTAAAGAAGGAACGATAACAAATAAAATTGTTTTAGCATTTGATTCTACTATCGCTTTAAATGTGATACAGTATAAGAATTTAATCAATTTATGCGGAGATAGAGAAGTATATATATTGTTATTTGATAAGCAAATAGTTAATGAGTTATCAAAACTAGTTAATAATAAAGTTAATATTATTGATTTTTCTAAGGTATTAAATGAAAATGGAGATTACTTAATGGTTGACGGAATTCATTTATCAAATAAAGGAAATCAAAAGTTAATAGAAGTCTTAAAGGATAGCATTTTATAATATTTTTTTGATTTATTCTAGTAGTGAATAAATCAAAAGATATAAAATTTTCTTTACATTATTACTTTAATAATTTAAAATATTATTACTTTTTGAATTTTGCTTGATGATTTATTTAACTATGCCATAAAAGGAGTTGTTGTCATGAATTCAAAAATTGCTTTGATAACAGATATACATTCAAATTTAGAAGCGTTAAAAGCGATACTTTTGGATGTTAAAAGACAGAATATAAAAACGATTTATTCTTTGGGTGATCTAATTGGATTAGGTCCTCATCCCAAAGAATGTTTAGATTTATTGTTGAATAATAATATTATACCAATACTTGGTAATGCCGAATATTATATAACTTTAGGAGTTGAAAATTTTGAATATTTAAAGAAGCATAATACTGAACGTTATGATAATGCTATATGGACAAAAGAGCAATTGACCCTTGAACAAATAAATAGTTTAAGTTCTATGGCAAATTCCATAGAGTTACAAATTTGTGGCAAAAGTGTAGCTTTATGTCATTTTCCAATAGATGTTCGTTACGATTTTTTGGGGATTAGAAAATATAACGGAATAAATGTACGTCCTTTTTTTGAAACTAATACTTCCAAAGATATTAGATTTATAGAACCTACATCAAAATTAAAAACTGTGGCAAATCAAGATCCATTATTTAATGGGAAGAAGATAAATGATTTTGATATAATAATCTTTGGACATTATCATTTTTATCGTGAACATAAAGTTAATGGAGTAGAGTTTTATTCTCTTAACGGTTCTGGTGTTGGTATAGATAAACAAGCAATCTATTATACATTGGAAGTTGAAAATGATGAAATAATAGTAAAAGAAAATAAAGTTGATTATGATTATGAAAAGGTCTATAGCGAATTGGAACATTTAGACTACCCAAACAAAGAAACTTTTAAAAGATATATTAAAAAAATATAATATATAAAAAGTGAAATTTGATGGATGAACTTATAGAAATTGCTAGACATGATGATATAGTGAATTATGAATATTTAGTTAATAATCAAATTCATACTTTTAGTGCTATACCAAAGGAAAATATAAGAAATATAGTAATATATTGTCATGGATTAGGTAGCAATAAAAATTGGGTAGTACGGTTTTATAAAGAATTAACTAATCATAATATAGGAATAATAGCTTTTGATTTTCCTGGACATGGAGAAGATACAACAGATTTTTCAAAATTTGCTTTGAGTTTATGTATAAATTATTTGAATGATATTATTAAATATGTTCAAACAAATTATAATGTTCCGATTTGTTTGTTCGGGTGTAGTTTTGGTGGCTTTGTAGTTTTAAATAAATTAATAGAAAATAGTGATGATATTTATAAGACTATATTAATGTGTCCTGCAATTAATTTTTGCCAGATTGTAGAAAAAAAGTCAAATATTTCACTTGAATATTACAATTCCAATTTATATATGTCATTATATAATAATATAAAAATTTATAAAAAAGCATATTTGGAATTTAAAAAGGGCGAAATAAAAATCCAAAATAGTGATTTTCAAAATATCGCTATCATTCAAGGGACATTGGATAAAACTGTTTTATTTAATGATATTAAAAAGTTCTGTAAAAAGAAAAACATAGAATTAAAAATTATAAATGGTGGAAAACATGAATTATATGAGTTCGATAGGGATATTATTGACTTTTTATTAAAGCATTTATAGTTATTTTAATGATAAAGTGTTGTTATTAGCGATATTTACTTTTTATTAATGGAGGGAAAATGAAGAACAAATTATACTTTATATCAACTGTTATAATAATTTTAATAATCATAGTAGCAGTAGTAAGTGTTATTAAAATAAATAATTTAAAAGGTAACGATATTAATTTTGATATCAAAAAATATTCAGGTATGTGGGAAATATATGACGCTAATCTTAATGCTATTAAGACAAGCATGGATAAAATAACAGAATCAAATGATAATTTTTATTGGTGGAAATTGAAAGATTTTTCTATTGAGGATAAAGACTATGAGTCTATCTTAAATAGTTTAGTAAGTGATATTAGAATGTGTTACATAGAATATACTGATGATGGTAGCATGTATACAGATTCTAATCCTATTCGTAAATATAGAGGTAAAGATAAAATTACTAAGAAAGAGTTAACGGACTTACAATGGCGAATGTCAACAGAGAACTGTAGAGTTGGAACTTTTGACACATATAGTAACTTGCTTATTAGTAACGATAGTAATAGGCGAGAATTATTATTGTCAAAGATTGATGAAATAGTTAATCTAAATTCTATATCTGGAACAAGATTTGTTGATGATAATTACTCATATGAAGCCTTATTATCTTATAAAGTAATTGAAACATCACTTTTAAGTAAATTAAGTTATTGGTTAGAAATAGAATATTCTAACTTAAAGAATTAAAGTAGACTAGTCATATTAGAAATCTAAATTTTATGACATAGCGATTAACAATTAGTAGTAAAACTATATATTATTTTGATAATAAAAAAAATATTCAAAACATATAATTACTTGGGGATGATTATATGTTTTTTAAAGTAGGAGATTTAGTAACAAGAAAGTCACATGATAATGACATAGTATTTAAAATAGTTGAAGTAGTTGATAAATTGGCATATCTAAAAGGATTAAATGTAAGGCTGTATGCTGATAGTAATATGGAGGATTTAAAGCTAGTAGAAGATGCCAGAATTGATGATAATGAATTGTTAGATAGAGTAAATGGTTCAATCAATTTAGATAGAAGTGAATATTTTTACTTACCAGGCAAGGTTTTACATTTTGATGGGGACTCTGAATATTTAGAACGATGTATGAACTTTTATAAAAAACTAAAAATAATGGCCTATGGTGTGAATTTAAAAGAAGATGAAATATATTTAGAAATTGAAAAATATTTAGAAGATTTAAGACCTGATATTGTTGTTATTACAGGACATGATGTTTTTTATAAAAAAAGAGGAAATATTGATGATATAGAAAATTATAAAAATAGTATGAACTTTGTAAAAGCTATCAAAATGGCAAGGGAATATGAAAAATCACATGACAAATTAATAATAATTGCTGGTGCATGCCAATCTGATTATGAAGAATTGATAAAAGCAGGTGCTAATTTTGCAAGTAGCCCTAAACGAGTGAATTTGCATGCATTAGATCCTGCTATAGTTGCTTCTTCTATAGCTTTATCTGATAAAAGTAAACCAATTGATTTAATTAATATAATAGAAAAGACCAAATACAAAGAAGAAGGCTTTGGTGGAATAATTACTAATGGTACAATGTATACGGGGTATCCAAGATGAATATAGAAAAAATCAAAAGTCGGTTGGAAGAAAGTAAAGGTAAGACATTAAAGTTTAAATTCAATGGTGCTAGAAATCAGGTTGAAGAATTTAATGGAGTAATTGAAAATACATATAACTATGTTTTTTTAGTTAAAATTCAAGATGATAGCAAGCAAATAAGATCATTTAGTTATACTGACATTTTAACTGAAAGTCTAGAAATTTTTATTGATAATTAAGAAAAACATTGCATTTTAAGGCAATTTATTATATGATAATATTGCAAAGGATGGTATTAGTACCTACTTTAAGAAGGAGGATAGGCGAATGAAAATCACATCTGTAAATGTGCGCAAGGTAGAAAAGGAAAATTCACGTATGAAAGGAATTGCATCAGTACTTATTGATGACTGTTTTGCAGTACACGACATAAGAATTATTGAGGGGGACAATGGTCTATTTATCGCAATGCCAAGCAGAAAGACAGCAACTGGTGCATATCGTGATATAGCTCATCCAATTAATCCTGAAGGCCGCGCAATGTTTGAAGAAGCTATTTTTGAAGCATATAAAAATGCTGATCAACCTTCAGAAGAATAATATTATTAATTAGCAACAGAAATTGTTGCTTTTTTAATGCATTAAAACAATTTTAATCATAAGTTATATATAATGTCATATATTTTATTAGGAGGAAGAATATGGACAAGTCAGAAAGCTCAATAACGAATTATAATCATGGAATAAGCGTCATAGAAAGAAAAAACATTATTGTAACAGGAGTAAAAAAAATAGATAACTTTGATAACGAAGAATTTCTTATGGAAACAACAATGGGTTATTTAGTAGTAAAAGGGGAGGAGTTGGAATTAATAAAATTAGATACTATGCAGGGTAATGTATCAATTAAAGGATTAATAAATAGTTTTGCATATGCAGAAGATGGAAAAGCCAAAGATAAACAAAATAGTATTTTTAATAGGTTATTTAAATAATGCCATTAGAGACACAATTACAATCTTTAATTTTTTCTTTTATCTTTGGACTTTTTTTTGCATTAATATTTAATATTTTTTATCGTTTTTTGTTTAGAGGACATTTTATTTTTAAAATTATAAGTAATTTTATCTTTGTTATGGCAAATACATTATTATATTTTTTAGCTTTAAAAATAATTAATAATGGCATAATACATAGTTATTTTATAATTTTATTATTTTTAGGATTTATTATTGGAAACAAGAAAACAAAAGTTATTAGAAGTTACAAATTAGAAGCTATATATGATTAATTATATAAAATTGAATTTATGGATTTGAAAAATGTGATTAACTATTACATTTTTTTTGATTTAATTAGAAAATTAAAGCAATTAATTATAATAAGAAGATAAATAAGGTTGTATATGGTAAAAAGTCAAAAATTAATAAATGTTATGAACTAGGAACTTAATGACATTCTTATAAATATGTTGTATAATTATATTGGGAATTTGTTGGAGGAATTATGAAAATAGCTGATCAATATGTAAAAATAAATCAAATTATAGAAAAGGCTTCAAATGTATTTGTGGTTGGGCATAAAGATTTAGATTTAGATGCTATCGGAGGAAGTTTAGCTATTTATAATTTTGTTCATAGTTTAAATAAGAATGTATATTTAATTGTAGATGATAGAAGAATGGAAGCGGGTGTTTCTAAGGTAATAAAAGAATTATCAAATACAATAAATTTTATACATAGTAGTAAAGCTTTTTTACTAAAAAATAATGATAGTTTGTTAATAATTGTAGATACAAATAAAGATTATTTAATGCAAAATCCTGCTCTTGCCAAAGAGTTTCCCAAAAAGATAGTTATAGATCATCATGAACAAGGCGAAGGCTCAATAAAAGATGGAGAAATAATAGTAGATACTGAATCATCTAGTACTTGTGAAATGATGACAGCCTTCTTAAAATTAAATTCTTTTACTATTGATAGCTATTTAGCAACAGTTTTATTAGCGGGTATTGTGCTTGATACTAATAACTTTGTTTTAAAAACTGATAGTAATACCTTCTATTATTCTTATTATTTAACAACATGTGGTGCTGATCCAAATAAAGTACAATATTTGTTAAAGCAAGACTTAAAAAAATATATAAAAAGGCAAAAAATGATTACAAATGTTAAAATAATTAATAAAATAGCAGTTACAAGAGGAACTCAGGGCGTTTTATACCGTAGAGAAGATCTTGCTAAAACCGCTGATACTTTATTGTTATTTAACAATATTGAAGCTTCTTTCGTTGTAGCTAAAATTGATAAAGATTGTGTTGGTATAAGTGCAAGATCAATGGGTAACTTACATGTTGGCCAGGTATTAAGTAAATTAGGTGGGGGTGGAGATGCTAATGAAGCGGCAAGTAAAATTAGTAACACTACCACTAATAAAGTTGAAAAAGAACTTATTAATATAATAAATCATTTATAAGGAGGAGTTATAGTGAAAGTCATATTTTTAAAAGATTTAAAAGGGCAAGGTAAAAAAGGTGATATAAAAGAAGTAAAAGATGGTTATGCACAAAATTTCTTAATAAAAAATGGTTATGCTACACAGTTATCTGCCTCTTCTTTAGGTAAATACAATCGCGAATGTGAGGAAAAGAAAGAATTAGATCAAAAATTAACTATAGAAGCAAATGAGTTAAAAGAAAAACTTGCAAAAGAAGAAATAATTTTTAAAGTAAAAACAGGAGAAGCTGACCGTGTATTTGGAAGTATTAGTCCAAAACAAATAAAAGAAGAGCTAGATAAGTTAGGATATAAAATTGATAAAAAACAGATTGAATTAGATCACACTATTGCTAGCTTAGGGTATCATGATGTAAAAATTATTTTATATAAAGACATATTTGTGAATTTAAAAATCAAATTACAGAAGTAGGAGGTACAAAACATGCCAGTTAAAACCATACCCAACAATTTAGAGGCTGAACAATCAGTCATTGGTTCAATGTTCTTATCTCAATATGCACTTAATAAGGCATGTGAAACACTAACAAAGGAATCATTTTATAATAATCAAAATGCTTTGATTTTTGATACAATTAAAAGTATGGCAGAAGCTAAAAAGCCAATTGATTTAACTACTCTTACTTCAGAATTAAAAAATAGAAATCTTTTAAATGATGTGGGTGGAGTTGAATATTTATCAGAAGTTTTAGAGATTGTTCCCACTGCTAGTAATATAGAATATTATATAAAATTAGTAGAGGACTCTGCTATTTTAAGACGTTTAATAGAGGTTTCTACTACTATTACAACTAATGCTTATCAAAGCGAAGGTAATATTAATGAAACATTAGATGAAGCAGAAAGAAAAATCCTTAGTGTTGTCAAAAATAGACGTTCCACGGAATTTAGAACGATTAAAGAAGTATTAGATGCTACACAGGGTAATTTAGAAAAATTAGCAGCGACTCAAGGAGAGATTACTGGATTACCTACTGGTTGGATAGATATTGATAATATAACTACAGGACTTCATGAGAATCAATTAATTATAATTGCAGCTCGTCCTGCTATGGGTAAAACGGCTTTTGCCCTTAATTTAGCTAGTAATGTTGCTATAAACACGGGAAAAACCGTTGCCATTTTTAACCTTGAAATGGGAGCTGAACAACTTGCTTCTAGAATGATTAGTTCTTTGGGACAGATAGAAGGGAAAAAACTAGCAACAGGAAAATTATTAAATGATGATTGGAAAAGAGTTAATGAAGCGATAAGTCAACTTTCCAATGTTAAAATGTATATGGATGATACGCCAGGAATAACTATTGGTGAAATTCGTTCTAAATGTAGAAGATTGGCAAGCAGTGAAGAAGGATTAGGACTTGTCATAATCGATTATTTGCAATTAATTTCATCTACAGTTAACTACGGTGCTAACCGTCAACAAGAAGTATCAGATATTTCAAGATCTCTTAAAACGATGGCAATGGAATTAAATATTCCAGTAGTTGCTCTTGCCCAATTATCTCGTGCAGTTGATATTCGTGAAAATAAAAGACCAATTATGAGTGATTTAAGAGAGTCTGGATCAATTGAGCAAGATGCAGATATTGTCGCTTTCTTGTATAGAGATGATTACTATAATAAAGAATCAGCCATTGATCAAAATACTAGTGTAAGTGAATTTATTATTGCTAAACATCGTAATGGACCTACTGCTACTATTGAATTACTTTTTAAAAGAGATACTTCTACATTTTTAAGCTATCAAAAAGAAGGAATGGGTGGTTATAGTGAAAGTTAAAACAATTTTATATACAGCAATCGCATTATTAATAAGTTCCTTTATATTTTTTATTAATTCGCCTAAAGTATATGATCCTCAAGAATTATATCATGTTTATTTAGATGGAAAATCAATTGGACATGTATATTCCAAAAATGAATTGGAAAAATATATAGATACCGAAGAAGAGAATATTAAAGAACAATATAATGTTGACAAAGTATATATACCTAATAATTTAGATATTGTTAAAGAGGTAACTTATAATGAAAAAGTATATAGTGCCAAAAGTATTTATGAGGAAATTAAAGATAAAGCATCCTTTACAATAAAAGGTTATACTATCACTATAAAAGGTGTAGAAGAGATGACTGAAGAAGGTACTGTAAAAAATGATGATATAGTTATTAATGTTTTAGATAAACAAGTTTTTATAGATGCTGTTAATAATACAATTGAAGCTTTTGTTGATGAGGAAAATTATGCTGACTTTTTAAATAATAGTCAAACTCCCATAACTGATACTGGTAGTATTATAGAAGATGTATATGTTCAAAATGATATTCTTATTAAAGAAGCTAATATATCTATCAAAGATCAAATATTTTTGAATAGTGAAGATTTAAGTAAATACTTATTATTTGGAACGTTGGACGAACAAGAAAAATATATCGTTAAACCTGGAGATACTATTGAAAGTGTATCATTTAATAATAGATTATCAGTAGGAGAATTTTTAATATCCAATACAGAGTTTAATAGTGCAGATAATTTATTATATGCAGGTCAAGTAGTTACTTTAGGAGTTGTTAAACCAGCAGTAAAAGTAGTTGAAGAAGATTATGTTGTTACTATAGAAAATAGTAATTATACTATTGTATATGAAGATGATGATACTCTTCCTATTGGTATGGAAATTGTAAAGCAAAAGGGAGAAAATGGTATTAACAAAGTAACAAGACGTCTACAAGTAATTAATGGTGATATCAGGGGTGTTGAACCACTTTCTCAAGAAGAAATAAAACCAACTATTTCACAAATTATTATAAGAGGTCAAAAATATGTTTCTAATATAGGTAATCCAAGAGTTTGGGTATGGCCTACAGCTAATAACTATGTAATAAGCAGTCCATTTGGATGGCGTTGGGGAAAATTACATGAGGGACTAGATATTTCAGGACCAGGTAATGGGTCTCCAATATATGCTGCTAATAATGGTGTTGTAGAGATAGCTGAATGGAATGATTATAATGGATATTATATATATATAAATCATAATAATGGGTATTATTCTGTATATGGTCATATGTCTTCCTTAAATGTTTCACCAGGTCAAGTAGTAGAAGCAGGTCAAGTAATTGGTGGAATGGGAGAAACTGGATTCGCATTTGGTGTTCATTTGCATTTTAGCATTTTTGTTGGTAATCCAAATTATGGAGGAACGGCAGTTAATCCGTTACAGTTCTACTAATGAAAGTTAAAGTATTAGCAAGTGGTTCTAAAGGGAATTGCACTTTAGTAATAAGTAAGAATACTAAAATATTAATAGATGTAGGAATTACTGTGCCTCAAATAAAAAACAGTTTAGATAATTTGCAAATAAATATTGAAAGTATTGATGGTATATTAATTTCTCATATTCATACAGATCATATTAAAGGATTATCAAGTATAGTAAAAAGGTATGGTTTAAAAGTATATGCAAAGCCAGAACTATTATATGATTTAGTAAAGTATATACCTGTTGATACAATTGAGATAGTAAATGATATTGCCACAATTAATAATATAAAAGTACAGTTTATAGAGACATCTCACGATGTTACTTCTTATGGATTTATTATTAGTGATGATAAAGCTTCTATGGTTTATATAACTGATACTGGATATATAAATAAAAAATATGAACCCATTACTAAAAATAAAGATATATATATAATCGAAACTAATCATGATGAAGAGATGTTAATGAATGGACCTTATCCTTATCAATTAAAACAAAGAGTTATTAGTGACAAAGGGCATTTATCTAATAAATATACAGGTAAATACTTAACTAAAGTAATTGGTAATAATACAAAATATGTTTTTTTGGCACATATTAGTGAAAATAATAACACATATGATTTAGCATTAGAACAAATAAAAGAAGAACTTTCACCAATACATTTTGATGAAGATAAAATAATTGTTACACATCAAAATGAAGAAACAGAAATGGTAGAAGTTTAAATGATTAAGATAATTTGTGTTGGTCAATTAAAAGAAACATATTTAAAAGATGCTGTTAAAGAATATATTAAAAGAATAAGCAAA
Organism: uncultured Bacilli bacterium; assembly: GCA_947593955.1. Classification (GTDB taxonomy): domain Bacteria; phylum Bacillota_I; class Bacilli_A; order RF39; family UBA660; genus RGIG3091. Next base: position 58,854 of record CANQDV010000002.1, read on the forward strand.
TATACTAAAGTTAATTTGATAGAAGTTAATGATATGAATAATGGTGAGATTTTAAAGAAGGAAAAAGAAGAAATATTTAAGTACATTGATTCTAAAGATTATATTGTTACATTAGACATAGAAGGTAAAGAAATGGATTCTATTACTTTTGCTAAAACAATTGATAATATATTTATTTATAATAGTAATATTACTTTTATAATAGGAGGATCATACGGTTTAGATGACGAAATTAAAAAAATTTCCAATTTAAGGTTATCTTTTTCTAAAATGACGTTTCCTCATCAATTATTTAGAGTTATGTTGTTAGAACAGGTATATAGAGCTTTTAAAATAAATCATAATGAAGAATATCATAAATAAGATTTGCAACAGAAATGAACTAGTCAAGTAAAAGTAGACAATTTAAAAAGACACATTTAAAACCCTGATTCAATCTTG
>CANQDV010000003.1 GCA_947593955.1 uncultured Bacilli bacterium
TGGTGGGCCTGGGAGGACTTGAACCACCGACCTCACGCTTATCAGGCGTGCGCTCTAACCACCTGAGCTACAAGCCCAGCTTATAACAAGCTGTACTTCTACATTCTATAATAATTTTTCTAATAATGCAAGATTTTTTTAAGAATTTATGCTTTTTTTATAATAAATCATCAATTTCATCAATTAAATTAAAGTCATAATATTCTAAAGTAATAGTTACATTATCATAATCGTTGGTGGTTATTTTAACATAATTGGATAAATCAAAACTTATTTTAGTGATGTAATTATTTCTATATTCTATTAGTACATTATTTTTACCGCTATCCACTTTTCTATCATAATCACTTAATACATCATTTAAACTTTGATTATCAATATAATATTCTTCATTCTGGGTATTGCATCTTCTCATAAGTGCTTCTATTATTTTAGTATCAAAAAAATCAAATACAAAATATGGTTTATTACTCTTTATATAGTTATTATCTTCTTTAATAAACACATCATTACCGTTTATATAATAACTTTTCTCATTAACACTATCACTTACCAAAAGTACTTCCCTATTATTATTCTTTTTTCCATCATAGACAATAATTTTATCATCAAGAGTTACAGTATACTTATAAGCAAAATTATTATTATAAATTAAATCAAACCCTTCTAATACGGAATAATTATTGGATTTATCTCCAACATTACTTCGATTACTATTTAAAAGAGAAATTAAAACAATAAAAACGATGGCATAGAAAAATAATATTAATATCGAACGATATCTTTTATTATAAATTAACTCTTTTATACTAAATTTTTTATCTTTATTTACTTTATTGTCTTCATCCATAATTAATCCTCATTAAATACTTTACCAATTAATTTTTCTTTATCAATACCATTTAAATAATCTTTGACCAACATTCTCTTTTTACCTTCCATTTTTATTTCAGTAATAATTATTTCTTCATCACCAGTTGATACTCCAATACCATCTTCGTAAATTCTTACTATTTCTCCGTTTTTTTTCGAAGTATAAATATTATTTTTAATTATCGAAGAATATATTTTTACAACTTTTCCTTCTAACATGGCATACGCTACAGGGAAAGGATTTAATCCTCTTATTTGGTTATATATTTCTAAAGCTGTTCTATTAAAATCTATTAATTCGTCCTCTCTTTTAATAACTGGGGCATATGTTGCCATACTATCATCTTGTTTTTGAGGATTGATGTTACCACTTATAATATTAGGAATGGTATCTAACAGCAATTCTTTGCCAATAATGCTTAACTTATCATGAATATCTCCTACTGTATCATTATTATTAATTAATATTTCCCTAGTTGATATAATATCTCCTGTATCCATATGTTCATCCATATACATAATAGTAATACCCGTTTTACTTTCTCCTTCTAATATTGCTCTATGCAAAGGAGCGCCACCTCTATACTTAGGTAGTAAAGAAGCATGAACGTTAATACATCCATACTTTGGCAAATCTAATAAAATTTTTGGTATTATTTGTCCATAAGCACAAGTTACTATTAAATCTGGTTTTAATTTGATAATTTGTTCATATTCAACTCTTATTTTTTCAGGTTGAAAAACTCTAATATCATTATCTAAAGCCACTTTTTTAACAGGAGAGAACTTTATCTCATGATTTCTTCCTGACTCTTTATCTGGTTGTGTTACCACACCTACTACATCATAATTAGCAATTAATCCTTCTAAGACAGGTACGCTAAATTCAGGGGTACCCATAAATACTATTCTTAATTTATCCATTATAATCACCTAATGACATTATATTATAAATACATTATTTTGTCTAAAAATCTTTTTTAAACTATAAGGCATTAAAAAAGTCCTTAATCTAAGAACTCTTCTTTTACTTCTTCATCGATTTGTTTTGATACTTCGTCATTATTTTCTTCAGTATTTTCATTAGCATCTTCAATTATATCCCATTCATCTTCATCTTCATCAATAGCAATCTTGACTTTAGTATCACCGACTATTTCAATACCTAAATCTTTTTCAATCGTATAAACTATTTTACCGTCAACAATTTCAGCTTTTATACAACTAGGTTGCTTTAAACTGCGAACAATTATTTCTTCATCTCCCGAAATGTTAGTCGTATTTTTTCGTGGAACATTAACTTTCTCAATGTATGAATCCGTTTGTTTTATAACCTCTGTTTTAGTGTCATTTTCACAAGAGTACCAAATATTAATATCATAACTACCTTCCACTGTAATAGAATCACCTGTTTTATAACCTCTAAAATTATGATTAATTACCCAACATCCCAAAATTGTACTAGCTTCAACGCTAGGCGTTACCGAATTAGTTGAAGTAAATGTTTTTTTACCTTTTCCTATTACCGCTTTAGTAACTATCTCTTTAAAACTAGCCATAATATTCCTCCTCATTCTAATGTATGCTTATTATGGCAATTTAGTTCAAAATAAAAATTATTATTTTATTAATAATATCTTTAATTAAATGCTTTAAAATACCAAAACTCAAAATAGATGTTTTTAGTAAAACAAATACTTTATCTTCAACCTAAAATAAAAGCAACTTCGATAAAAGTTGCTTCCTCTTGTTATTTTCTTTTGTAAATAAAATATTTAGTAATATATCCTAAAAATATTGCAAAAACAATTACATATGCCCACATAATAATCGTATTAAATATTCCAGATGTATAATGATTAATAATAGCGGCTATAGATTCAGGAAAATACTTACCTATTAAACTTTTTAATTCTGGAACATCAACATTATATTTAATAAATGATAAAATTCTCAAAAAAATATCAATAATAGCCATTGCATAAACAAAGCTTGAAAACCTTCTAAAAAAGAAAACAACAACACCCAATAATATTAATACAATAATTAAATCAACGTACATCTTTCCACCTCTTTATTATATAACTAAATATATCACATATTTTATTATTCGTAAATGATTATTTAAAGAAAAAAGATGTCCTAATGACACCTTTAAATTTTTATATATTTATATTTGTTAATTATGTTTTAAGATTTTTTTTAAATATTTTATCTTGTTCTTTTCAATTAACCTTTTTTTTACCTTGTAAAAAGGAATTTTTTTTAAAATATATTTTTTTTCGATTATAATTTTTTGATAATATTGTCTAAAAAATTCATCTTTGTTTTTTAAAAGTAGAGGCCCAAATTCCAATTCTTTTTGGGTATAAGTTTTATTTCCTCGCTTATATTTTTCAATTAAATAATATTTTCCTTCTTCTTCTATTATTTTTTCTAAATCAATGTAAAATCCCATTGAAGTAATTTTTTGTCTTACTTTTGACCATTCACTTTGTGGAGATATAATCAAAGTATCAACATTATTTAATTTATCTATTCCTTTATCTAGTATGGAAATGATTGTTTCTCCGCCCATACCAGTTATTACAACTGTATCAATATCATTTTCAATAGTATCTATACCATAACCTTGTTTTACTTTAATATCACAATTATACTTATTAATATTTTCCCTAGCGTGTTCAATAGGTCCTTTTTTAACATCTGAGGCAATAATTTTCACATTCTTTTTAGTTTTAAATAAATAGATGTCTAAAAGTGCATGATCACACCCGACATCTATTATTTTACTATTATCTTGAATAAAACTACTAACGGTTTCTAGTCTTTTACTAATTTTCATTAATCTATTAAGAAATCCTTTAATTTTCTTGAACGTGATGGATGTCTTAATTTTCTTAATGCTTTAGCTTCTATTTGACGAATACGTTCACGCGTTACTCCAAAGATTTGACCTACTTCTTCTAAGGTTCTACATTGTCCATCATCTAAACCAAAGCGAAGACGTAATACTTTTTCTTCACGATCGGTTAAAGTTAATAAAACATTAGTTAATTCTTCTTTTAACATTTCAACTGTTGCATATTCTTCTGGTGACATTGTACGTTCATCTTTAATAAAGTCTCCTAAATGGGAATCATCTTCTTCACCAATTGGCGTTTCTAATGATACTGGATCTTGTGATATTTTATATACTTCTCTTACCTTTTCAACAGTAATTCCTAATTTTTTAGCAAGTTCTTCTTCTGTTGGTTCCCTATTTAATTCTTGAGTTAATTGACGTTGAGCTCTTGCTAATTTATTAATTGTTTCAACCATGTGAACAGGAACTCTAATTGTTCTTGCTTGATCAGCTATAGCTCTTGTTATGGCTTGGCGAATCCACCAAGTAGCATAAGTAGAGAATTTAAATCCTTTTTCGGGATCATATTTATCGACAGCTTTCATAAGCCCAATATTACCTTCTTGAATTAAATCTAAGAAAAGCATTCCTCTTCCAACATATCTTTTAGCAATAGATACTACCAAACGAAGATTAGATTCTGCTAACATTTTTTTAGCATATTCATCTCCTTGTTCAGCAAGTCTTGCATACTCAAACTCTTCATCAGTTGTAAGCAAGTTAATACGACCAATTTCCTTTAAATACATACGAACGGGATCATTTATTTTTATATCCTTTGATAAAGTTAAATCTTCAACAACTAAACTTGTTGGGTCTTCATCATCATCACTATTATCAGCAGTTTCTGACATTATTTCGATTTGGTTATCAATCAACATATTATATATGTCATCTAGGGTGTCACTATCGACTTCTAATCCTTTTAATTCTTCAGCTAATTCTTCATAAGTTATATAACCTTTTTCTTTTCCATTTTTTAATAAAGATTGTTTTCTGTCTTCTATTGTCTTTATTTCTCCGACCATTTTGTTCACTCCCCTATTCTTAGTAACTTTATCTCTTCAGCGATTTTTGATTTTTCTATTTCATCATAGGTTTTCTTCATTAAATCCTTTAGGCGATTAATTTCTAGCCCCACATTATAATCCTTGATAACTTTCATATAATCATCAACCGCATTATCATTAATCATATCACTATCGACAAAACTAATTATTTTATTATAAAGTTCTAAAACTTCTTCTTTATCTAGTAAATAAGTATAAAAATCAGCTATCTCAATATTTCTATATTTTTTATAATAGTATTCTATTTCTGTTAATAAGTATCTATATGGTGCTATAGCGAAATATAATGATTGTTTTTCAAACTTATCAAGATATTTCTTATCTAATAACATTGCATATATCATTCCATAGGCTGCTTTATCATATTTAGTCAACTTAATATTTTCTTTTGTAGTATTAACTTTTATTGGTTCTTTATGTACATTATTAGATTTAGCTAAATACTCCTCCAACCTTTTTTCTAGGGTATTATAACTCAATTTTGTATCATTTGCAAGTTTTTTTAGTATTATTTCTCTTCTTATTTCATCTTTAATATTACTAGTCTCTTTAATGACCGTATCAACATATTGGGAAAGCTCTAAGTCACTATTAAAGTTTATTCCTTTTTTTAAATATGATAACTTAAAATCACTAAAACTAATTGCACTTTCAATTAAAGATTTAAATTTATCGACACCGTATTTGTAAATATAACTATCGGGATCTTCATCATCCGTTAAACATATTACTTTTACTTGTAACCCTACTTTTTCTAATTGTTCACCAACTGACATCATCGCTTTTTGACCAGGATTATCACCATCTAAACATAAATAAACATTATGAGAAGTTCTTTTAATTAAATCAGATTGTTCAGTAGTTAAAGCAGTTCCCATTATGGCCACTACATTTTTAATGTTTACAGAACTAGCTCTAAAAACATCCATATATCCTTCCATAATAATTAAATATTTTTCACGTCTGGCATGTTCTTTAGCGCGATGATAATTATAAAGAATAGTTCCTTTTTTAAATATTTCTGTCTCTTTAGTATTGACATATTTGTGATCACTTTTTTTATTATATACCCGTCCTGAAAAAGCTACTGTTCTACCATTAGCATCTTGAATAGGTACCATGATACGATTTATAAATAAATCATGATTATTACTAGATAAACCTATTCTATCTAAAGTTAAATCATCATAGCCTTTTTTTGTTAAAACCTTAGTAAGAGAATCCATACTATCAAGAGATAGACCAATTTCGAACTCTTTAATTATTTCTTCATTAATACCTCTATTTTTCAGATATTCTTTAGCTTTCTGTCCATCTTTAGTATTAATATTATTCTGATAAAATTTATTAGCTAATTCGTATATTTCATAAATTTTATCATACTTGCTATTTTTTTTACTGACTACATTATTTTCTAAAACAACGCCAGCTTTAGGTGCTAAAATATCTAATACACCTTTCATATCAACATGTTCATAATCCCTTACAAAAGTAAAAATATTGCCACTTGCTCCACAAGAAAAGCATTTATATATTTGTTTTTCGCGAGATACACTCATTGATGGATTAGTATCATTGTGAAAAGGGCAAACGCCAAAATAATTACGCCCTTTTTGAACTAGAGGTACATATTCGCCAATTAAATCAACAATATCAATTTTAGATCTTATTTCATTAAATATATTTTGATTATTCATATGACCTCCTAAACTGATTACTATTATACTTGAAAAAAGAAAAAAAGTGAATATTTTCTATTCACTGCTACAATAAACCTCTTAATAATTACTTTGACAATATTTTTTCTTTGTTTTATTCCTATTTAGCTTGTTCAAAATTAAATGATAATAATATAGCTTTGTTTACTTCTTTATTTTCCCCTAAAGGCTTTTCATATACTACTTTTACTCTAATAGTTTTTTCTTCGCCAGATTTAAGTATTTCGCCTTCTTCCATACCATCTACATAATATTGGATAATATCGACATCTTCAGTTTCTAATCGATCTATTTTAGATAATACCGCATCCAATTTACCATCATTTTTCATTTTAACCTCATAAGTTAACGAATCGCCAGGAACTAAAAATTCAACGTCAAAAGACACCAACGTAACTGTATATTGAGGATCCCTTTTATTAATAGCATTACCTACTCTTTCGACTTCTTTAACATCTGTAAACTCAACTTTCCAAATGGCACCATCTCCACCATTAACACCATTTATTAATGTAATATTATTTTGAGCTAAAACAACAATTGCGGCAATCATCACAAAAATGACTACTATTAAAGCAAATATAACTCTATCTTTAAACTTCTTGCTCTCTAGCATATTTTCCACCTCTTATTATACTTTAATTTTACTATCATTATTCGTCATATGTCAACTAGTTGTCATTTATAATATTATCATTTTACATATATGATATAATTATAAATATAATTGAATATTTTTTATTAGGAGGCCCTATGCACTATAATGATTTACGTCAAAAATACCCTAGTATTGTCTATAAAAGTTTCAAAATAGTAGATGAAAAAGATTCTATTAAAGTAATCTATACTTATATTTTAGGAGAATATACTTTTAGACCTAGTATTTCCATAAGTAAAAAGGATATTAATAATAAAAGTATTAATAAGAATACATTATCATCTTTATTCTTTAACTATGGATTAGTAGATATTATTAACTATTTTAAACTTAGTTGCCCTAAGACAATAATAATAGAAGCTGGTTTTATTGATCAAGACCAAATAAACTTCTTCAAAAAACTAATTTATAATGGTTTAAGTGAATATTTCTATCGCAATAATATTCAGTTATCATATGATGATTTCACCAATTTTATTGTTAAAAGTGACAAAGTATTTAAAGTAGATACTTCTTCTAATGAAGGTAATGGTAACTTAATAATGGTTGGCGGTGGTAAAGATTCTATCGTATCATTAGAATTACTAAATGAAGAAAAAGAAAATAATTTGTGTTTCCTTTTTCAAAGAAATATATATCCTAAAAATATGCCATCTTATAATACTATTGATGTTGCTGGTTATACTTTGAAAAAAACAGTTATTTTTAATGCTGAAATAGATCCATTATTATTACAATTAAATAATGAAGGTTTTTTAAACGGTCATGTTCCCCTTTCTTCACAACTAGCTTTTGCCGCATACATTATGGCTTATTTAAATAATAAGAAATTTATTATTGTCTCTAATGAAGCAAGTAGCAACGAAGGTAATATCCAAAATACAAATGTCAATCATCAATATTCCAAAAGTTATGAATTTGAAAGTGATTTTCGAGAATATACTAAGAAGTACCTTCTTAAAAGGATAGAATACTACAGTTTATTAAGACCTATTTTAGAAATACAAATAGCTAAATTATTTAGTAAATATCCAAAATACTTTAATGTTTTTAGAAGCTGTAACTTAAGTAGCAAAAATAATAATACCTCTTGGTGTGGCAATTGTCCTAAATGTCTATTTATATATATTATATTAAGTCCTTATATAGATTTAGATATATTAAACAACATCTTTAAGAAAAATTTATTAGATGATACTAAATTATTAGATACCTTTAAAGGATTATTAGGAAGTACCACTAACAAACCATTTGAATGTGTTGGAACTTATCAAGAAGTTCAATATGCTTGTACTAAAACTATTCAAAAATTAACCAATAATAGGCAAACACTTCCCTATCTGTTAGAGTACTACAAAAATAATTATGAAGAATATGTTATAGATTTAGAACACTATTGGAATAAGGATAATTATGTTCCTAAATATCTAAGTGATAAAATAAGAAAAGAGTTGAATATTAATGATCAATAAAATTATTAATGAAGAATTTTACAACAAAAAAATCATCATTGTAGGTTTTGGCAAAGAAGGAAAAGCAACTTATCATTTTATAAGAAGATATTTAAAAGATATTCCATTATGTATTGCTGATAAAAATGATGAAATAAAAAACAATCAAGAATTAATTAATGATAAAAATATAACTATTATAACTGGTCATGATTATTTAAATAATTTAGATGATTATGACCTTATAATGAAAAGCCCTGGTATTACGTTTAAAGATATAGACACCTCTATATTAAAAAATAAAATATCTTCTGGACTAGAAATCATATTAAAATATTTTAAAGATAAAGTAATTGGTATTACGGGTACTAAAGGGAAAAGTACTACTTCTTCTCTTATGCATGACATATTAATAAATAACAATATCAATACTCTTTTACTAGGTAATATAGGTAACCCTGTTTTAGATTATATAGAAGAAATAGAAAGCAAAGATTGGTTAGTAATAGAAATGTCTTGTGATCAATTAGAATTTGTAACTTTTTCTCCTCATATAGCTGTTATTACTAATTTTTATGAAGATCATTTAGACCATCTAAATGGACTAGACAATTATTATCGAGCCAAACTAAATATTACTAAATATCAAAATAATAATGATTATCTGATTTACTATGAAGGGTCTTCTAATTTAAAAGACAAAATTAAAGAAACAAAACCAAATAGTAACATTATTACTGTCGACTTTAATAACAAAGCCCATATATATTGTCAAGATAATTATATATATAATCAAAAGCAAAAAATTTATAACACAAATGACAAACGTAATTTATTAGGTAATCACAATTTAATTAATATCATGCTTTGCTTAGGAATATGTTCTATTTTAAATTTAGATAATGATAAGGTCATTGAATCTATTAACAACTTTGTACCTCTTGAACATCGATTAGAATTAGTTGGAACATATGATGGTGTTACTTATTATAATGACGCCATTGCCACTATTCCACTTGCTACCATTAACGGAATTAATTCTTTACATAACGTTAATACTCTTATATTTGGAGGGTTAGACCGAGGTATTAACTATGATGAATTCACTAAATATTTAGATAGTTGTGATGTGGAAAATTTAATATGTATGCCTACTACTGGGCACAATATAGCTAACCAGTTAAAAAACAAAGATAAAAATATAATTATTGTTAACACTTTAGAAGAAGCAGTTAAAGAAGCCAAAAAAGTGACAAAGAAAGGCAGCATATGCCTAATGTCCCCTGCTGCTGCTAGTTATGAATACTTTAAAAATTTTGAAGAAAAAGGTACTAAATATAAAGAATTAGTAAAGAATGCATCAATCTAATTCTTTTTCTTTCTTAAGCATATTGTTGTTGACTTTATTTTAGTTAGTGTTATAATTAGAAAGTTGCCTTTAAAGGAGGTCTTTTGATGAATGCCAATATACTTTTAAAAATTAAGGAAAGTTTAAGTGAAACACATCTTGTGGAAAGATGTATAGAACTTATGAAAATATATAATCAAGACGATTTATTGAAGATGGCATCTAATATGCAAAATTTTAATTATTTATTCCTAAGTTTATACTTAAATAAACAAGAAATAGATTATGTCCTTCTAAAAAGATATTACTTATCAAATAATCATAATACAATTGATAATAATTTTGATTTATTAATAGAACAAGGACGTTTTAATGAAGTTGATGATATTATCATGAAGCATCACCCAGTAAGAATAAAATTATTAGAGCATTTTTTAACTACTGTAAATAGTGATAACTTATCTCGTATTAATCGCAATTTAACGGATAAAGAATATAACAAAATGGATATTATTTTAGAAAAAATGCAAGAATACTACCAAGCAAAAAGCCTTGAAGCTTTTATTGTCAAAAAAAAGATTTATAGTAATTAATATAGAACTATAAATCTTTTTTATATATAACTTTAATAGGTTTAATTTTAGTATTATCTTTATCATATACCTTATAAATAGCTAAAACCTCATCTTGGGAATTAACAAATACTATTTTATCTTTATCATATCTATTTTCTAAAATTCGGCCATTTAATATTTTTTTGGCAATAAAATCATCAACTTTAACAATATTCATATTTTTTAAAGCTTCACGAAGAGTTAGAACTTTATAATTGTCATTTTGTATATCTTCTAAAGAATAACTATCTTCTATTTTAAAATTACCTTGTTTAGTTCTTGTTAATTCTTCCATAACACAAGGTATATTTATTTTATTACCAATATCTCTTATTAAACTTCTAATATAAGTTCCCTTACTAACTACAACTTTAAACTTAAAGCTATCTTTATTTAATTCTAACAGCCTAATATCAAATATTTCTATTTCCCTTTTAGGCAATTCTACTTTTATCTTTTTCCTAGCATAATCATATAATCTTGTCCCATTTACTTTTAAAGCAGAATATAATGGCACTTCTTGGATGCTTTTCCCTAAAAAAGTATGAAGAGCAGCATCTAAAGTTTTGGCATCAATTGTAATATTATCTGTTTTTTCAATAATATCTCCCGTAATATCTAAAGTATCAGTCATAATACCCATTCTAACTTTAGCTATATATTCTTTCGTATCATTAATAAGAAAATCTACAATTTTTACTCCATTGCCAATAGCAATACCTAATACTCCCGTTGCAATAGGATCAAGTGTCCCTGTATGACCTACTTTACCAGTATTAAACTTTTTACTAATAATGTTAACAATATCTCTACTAGTCATATTTTTAGGTTTATTAATTAATAATATTCCATCCATAATTACCTCTAATTAATAATACTATCAATATAATTTTCAATACTACTTTTAATAAGGTTAATAGAATTATTTAAATCCTCTTGTAAATAAAGATACTCTAAATAAATAGGATACTCTTCCAATAACTTAACCTTATTATCTATTTCATTTTCAATATTTTTAATATTTATTCCTTTATTTTTCTTCTTAACTAGTTCTTTTTGTAAAAATTTTACTTCATCAATTAAAGTCATTATATCTTTATTTTGTTGCAACTTATTAGATACTTCAATGTAATTCTTATATTCATTACTATTTTTTATAATAGAAATGATTTCATCTATTTCCTTTTGCCAACATTCATTCATCCTGCTCACCATCAAGACTCCACGTTTTAGCAGCAGTAACTTTTACTGGTACTATTTTACCTATATTAGAAACAGAACCTTTAAAATTAATTAATTTATTAGTATCCGTATATCCGTATAATTCATTTTTCTTATCGCTGATACCTTCTACTAAAACAGGAACAATTTGACCTATTAATTTTTGGTTATTCTCTAAAAAATATTTGTTGACAACTTTATTTAGTTCATAAAGGCGTTTTTCTTTATCCTCTAGACTAGTATTGTCTTTAAGCTTAGCTGCTGCCGTATTTTCTCTTTTGGAATAAATAAAAGTGAAAGCATTATCAAATTTACATTTTTCGACTAAATCAAGGGTGTCTTTAAAATCTTGTTCATCTTCTCCAGGAAAACCAACAATAATATCCGTAGATATGCTAACATTAGGAATACGTTCTTTCATTTTACTAAATAACGTTAAATAATCCTCTCTACTATAGCGTCTTCCCATTAATTTCAAGATTTTATTGGAACCAGATTGTACTGGCAAATGAATTGCTGGCATAATATTTTCATGTCGAGCAATACAATCAATCATTCCATCTGTAAAATCCCAAGGATGACTTGTTACAAAACGAATTCTAGGTATATTAGTCTTACTTACTTCTTCTAATAACTCTTCCATACCATACCCTAAATTTAAATCTTTACCATAAGCATTAACATTTTGACCTAGAAGGGTCACTTCCATATATCCTTCTTTAATAAGCTCATTAACTTCAGCGATAATATCTTCTTTTAACCTACTGCGTTGTCCTCCTCTAGTAAAAGGAACAATACAATATGTACAAAATTTATCACAACCATAGATAATATTAACATAGGCCTTATATTTACTATCTCTTTTGACAGGCATTCCTTCTATAATATTTCCTTCTTTACTAAAAACTTCAATCTCACTAACGTTATTATCTAAAGCCTTTTTTAAAATATAAGGTAATCGATGCAAATTATGAGTACCAAACACAAAGTTAACCCATTTATATTTATCTAATAATTCCTTAACTACTCCCTCTTCTTGAGCCATACATCCACATAAACCTACTATCAAATTAGGACGAGTACTTTTTAAATGTTTTAACCTTCCTAACATGCCAAAAGCTTTATTATGTGCATTTTCTCTAATAGAACAAGTATTTAATAAAATTAAATCACTAGTTAAATAGTTATCATTATAAGTAAAACCTAACTCTTCTAATATTGCTTTGATATTTTCACTATCATGTTCATTCATTTGACAACCATAGGTTTTAATATGATAAGTTTTACCATTACCAATATTTTTTATTTCATTACTATAATGCTCTATCTCAACTTTTGCTTTCGTTCTTTTTCTAGCTTCTATATAGTCTGGTAAATTCATAATATCCCTCATTCCATTACTAATTATATAACAAAACATTAATAAATCAAATAAAAAGCAGAACTAACTAAGTTCTACTTTCATATAATTACTAATAATTAAATCTAATGCTCTAGTCTTGTTGTTAATTACTTCCTCTTTAATAACATCAAAATTAGCTTTTAAGGCACTTATTAATTGAGCCATATTAGGCAACAACCTTTTTTCTTCCAAATTATCTAATATTAATTGTAAGTTAGTTAATCTTGTATACTTACCATAATTATTAGTTTTTATATATGTATTATATAAATGTTTAAATGATACTACATCAATGTTATTAAATCTTCTATCCTCAAGTATTTTAATTGTCGTATAAATGTAATTATCGTTAATAGATTTATCAAGTATTGTCTCCCCCTTATTATTTTTTACATTAGGTAAAAAATTTTTATTCTTTTTTAATTGATTAATTATCTCTAATACATTTACATAATTGTAAAGTACTAGAATATGAGCAAATGTATCACCATCTTGATTTTGATGATTTACATCCCATTTTTTATTCTTCATATGCTTTAGAACTAAATCATATTGTCCTTTTTTTAATAATCTAACAAGAACATTGTTACCAAATTCATCACATATATTAATATCTACTTTTTTCTTAGTTAATAATAAATCAACTAATTCATAATGTTCTTCTCTGATAAGCTCAAATATCAGGGAAGGATCTTCCTCACATGCCTTTATTGCTTGTGATTCATCGTAAAACATTTAAAAACACCTCTTTAATTCACGTGACAGTTATATATTTTAACAAATTTATCACTTTTTGTCAAATTATAAAGAAAAAAATAAGTTTTTGGCATAAAAAAAGGTAGTTAGACTACCTTATATGTCTTAGAATATTCCGCAAACTTCCTCTGGAGAACGAGTGTCATATTTTATTGTAATAGCTTTAAGAGCAAAATATTTATCTACGGTTATTTCTTTAATTAAAGTATTTGTTGATTCATTATAATAAAATGTATTAGAACCACCTGAACAACTATAGAAAACGAATCCTTCTAAATATTCATTAAAATATGATCTTACATTTGCACTCTTTCTTAATGTTAAGAATGTCGCTGTATTATTTTTGTCACTTACATAATATGTAAATCTAGGTATTGAAACATTTATATAATCGGTCTTATAAGATGTTTTTAAAAAAGTACGATTCAATAACAATATTAACAAAATAAATACTAATATAGCAACAATAATAAGTTCTATTTTGTATCTTTTCTTGCGAATTTCAATTAATTCTTTTTTAGAAACACGCTCTTCTTTTGGTTTTTCATCCTTAGTAAATACTTTTACTTGTGGTTCTTCTAAGCTTTCTTTAACTTCTTTATCTTCTTCCACCACTGGTACTTTTACTACTTCTTTTTTCTTAGTTTGAGTCTGTGCTTTATTGGTTGTTTTGGAAGATGATTTACTTTTTGATGAAGAAACTTTCTTTACGCCTTCTTTTTTAGTCTCTGCCTTTGGAGAAGCCGTTTTCTTTTTAGCAGCTGTTGCTGACTCTTCCTTTTGAGCAGTCTTTGTTGTTGGTTTTGTGGTTTTATTTTTAGCTGTAGATGTAGATTTTGTTTCTTTCTTTTTTTCTTCATTATTCATAGGACATCCCTCTACTTTCTCTTTTATTATATAATAAGTACTTGCTAAATTCAAGAATAATATTCATATAAGTGAAAAAAATAAAAAAAGCTCTATTTTCATAGAGTTTAATAAACATATGGCGGAGACGGAGGGATTTGAACCCTCGCACCAGTAATCCCGATCTACACCCTTAGCAGGGGCGCCTCTTCAGCCTCTTGAGTACGTCTCCATAACCAAGCTATCAAGCTACATTTCATTATACATGAAAACTAATATAATAGTCAACCTTTTTGTTTTACAATTTATTTAGGGTTTTTTCCATCAATTATTAAATAAAAGTTATAAATAATTGGTATTATATTGATTCATCAATATGCAAATAGATTATAATATATTATCATAATTTTATATAAAATGCATTGTGTTAAGAACAAACGTTTGATATAATTTATATGGGGAAACTTAATTGTTGAGTGCTTGCCAACTTTCTTTTAGGAAGGAGGCTTGATATTATGAAGAAAAAAGATTTATTAATCTCATTTCTAATATTAATTATCATTTTATTAATAGTCTCTTTAATGATTCTATGTATAAAGAAATAGCACTCAATCTAGCATAGATTAGTGCTTAACCCAATTTAGGTAAGTACTCAACTTGGCAATGTTAAGTCTTCCCTCTTTTATTTTATGCAAGTTTCCTTGACAAATACATATTAACATAAAAGCGACTTTTTTACAAGTCGTTCCCCTTATTTTTACTTTTTTTGAACATAAATCTAGTTCCTTAAAAGAAAAAGTACACAACTTTTTAATTTATATTTACATGACCAATATTTATTAAAACATTATTTTCATCAAAAATTAATTTAAAAGTTTCTAAATAATTCCAGTTGCCATCAAAGAATAATTTTTTAAAAATATATTGTGCCATAAACAAATGTTTGATATAATTGCTTTAGGAATACTTAATTAGTTTAGGTACTATTCTCCTTTACTTTATTAAAGTGGAAGGAGGTGAAATTATGAGAAAACAAGAGAAATATCTCTGCACTATCATAATACTCCTTATTATTGTGATTTTAATCATATTAATAAAAATAGTACCAACTGTATAGGTCGGTACTAATCTTAAATTCTAGGAATAGTACCTAACTCATCCAAATTAGGTATTCCCTTTTATTTTATGCAAGTTTCCTTGACAAATACATATTAACATAAAAGCGACATTTTTACAAGTCGTTTCCTTATTTTTACTTTTTTTGAACATAAATTTAGTGCTTAAAAAAGTACACAACTTTTTAATTTATATTTACATGATCAATATTTATTAAAACATTATTTTCATCAAAAATTAATTTAAAAGTTTCTAAATAATTCCAGTTACCATCAAAGAATATTTTTTTAAAAATATATTTATTCGGATATTGTATATCACACCATTTTTTTAGCAAAAATGTTATGGCTGTAGCATGACTTATGATAGCCGTTTTTTTACCTTTATTTTGATTTATTATATCCATTAAAGATTGATAAAACCTATTTTGTACTTCTTTTTGACTTTCCCCATTACCAATTTTGTAATCAGCATCATTCATTTGTTTTTTTTCAAAATCAATTGGTAATTCATCATAAGAAGTAACACCATGTACTCGTTCGTTTAATCTTTCATCTATGTTAACTTTTAAACCATTGCCTGAAGCAAAATACTTAGCTGTAGACATAGACCTTACATAATTGGAAGACCATACGCTATTTAAGTTTTTAAATTCCGAATTTTTTGCCCATTCTTCTGCCATCTTTTCACCATTTATACTTAAAGGTGTTTTCTCGTTTTCTTGTAATATAGACTCGTTTGTTATTTTTACCCCCATATGAACTTTAAACGGTTCACTATGTCTTATTAAATAAACTATAGTTTGCAATGATATTCACCCTTTATTATTTGATTTTAATCATACTAATAAAAATAGTACCAACTGTATAAGTGGTACTAATCTAAATTATTCGGAATAGTACCTAACTCATCAAAATTAGGTATTCCTTTTTTATTTTATTCAAGTTTCCTTGACAAATACATAATAACATAAAAACGCACTTTTATCAAGTACGTTTTGTTATACTCGAATTATAAATAATTCGAGTTTCCTATCAAATTGGTGGGCTGTTAGGGATTCGAACCCTAGACCCACTGATTAAGAGTCAGTTGCTCTACCAACTGAGCTAACAGCCCAAAAACCACCAGTTACTTATTCAATATAACATAAAAAAAGACAAAATGGAAGATATTTTTGCATTTTGTGTTAACTGTTTTGTTTCATTGAAATAAATAATACAAAAAAAGAATGAAATAAATTTCATTCACCAACCTCTTTGAGGTCTTTTCTTGTGATAAGATCAGTATAAATAAATTATAACGAAGTGTTAATTAACCATTCTGTCATAGAATTAACTATTTGAAGTTCCATAATTTTGATATTAATAATTTGTTCAAAATCTAATTCTTTCGCATTTTCCTCATAAAAATTTCTACATTGTAAAATTGAGTCCAAATAATTATTGAGTATTTCATATTCATATCCAATTTTAACTGATAAAATTTCCTGATGCTCCAAAATACTATATTTTTGGCTTTCAAAATACAAATAGTACATATCGCTTTTACTAATTTTGTTCATAGAGCGCAACTCATAAAAACTGTGACTATATTTTGAATTATCTTTACTGTATTCATAATAAGTTTTAATAATATTGTGTATAATCAAATTCACTTCATTATCTTCATAGTTTTTCTTATTAATTTCTTCGATATTATTTGTTAACTTATCTAAATATGTATCATATTTATTCCAAAGTGTATCAATTTTAGCAGAATGTAACACTAAATAAGAATTATGATTATTTATATACTTATAAAAACATATTACTCCAATAATTATAACTATTACTATACTACATAACAATATGGCTCTTTTTTTCATAAAAATTCTCCTTCTTTACTACACTAATATAATTTATAATACTCACATCAAAATTAAGTATTTCATTTAAAATCTAAAATAAATAAAGGGATTATAATTTGAACCAATGATAAAGACTATACTAATTAAAAATAAAGCAATTAATAAAAAGTATGTCCAGGTATTATTCTTTGAAAAAACATGAGTTGGTACAGAAAAGATAAAAGATAATATAAAAATAACAATGGTTCTTACTTTAAATATTTGTAAATGATTAAGGAAATTGATATTACCTATTCCATTTAACCCAATCAAAGATTTTAAAGCATTAACTAATGATGAAATATCGACAAAATAGAATATTAGCCACCCTAATAACACTAGGACTAAAGTATAAACGTGTTTCAAGAAATTTGGCATTTTCTCTAAAGCATTTTTAAAAACAAATTTTTCTAATAATAATAGTATTGCATAATATAATCCCCATAAGACAAAGTTCCAACTAGCACCATGCCAAAGTCCAGTTAAAAGCCAAACCACAAAGATATTAAAAATATTACGACCTACTGAACAACGATTACCACCTAATGGAATATAAACGTAATCCCTAAAAAAAGTTGATAATGATATATGCCATCTACGCCAAAACTCGGTAATACTTTTAGAAATATATGGATAATTAAAATTCTCTAAGTAATGAAATCCCAAAATCCTTCCTAAACCTATTGCCATATCAGAATATCCTGAAAAGTCAAAATAAATCTGAAAAGTATATGCTATAGCACCTATTAACACGCCAATAAAACCTATTTTACTTAAATTACTACCTAATAATGTATCAGCAACATAAGCCATTTCATTAGCAATAATTACTTTTTTAGCAAGACCTATAATAAATCTTTTTAATCCCTCACTACAATCAGTCCATGATTCTTTCCTATTATCTAATTCTTCATTGATTGTTTCATATCTAACAATGGGACCTGCAATAAGCTGAGGAAAGGCGCTAATATAACAACCTAGATTAATTAGACTTTTTTGGACAGGTACTTTATCTTTCCAAACATCAATTACATAAGTTAAAATTTGAAAAGTATAAAAACTTATACCAATTGGCAAGGTTAACTTTAAATAACGCATATTTAAATTAAATAAATTATTAATATTAGTTATAAAGAAACCATAATATTTAAAAACAAAAATTAGTCCTAAATTAAAAACAATTAATAAAATAAATATTGCTTTACTTTTATATTTCGTCATAATTATAGTCAAAAGATAATTAACTATAATGGATAACAACATTAAAAATATGTAAATTGGTTCTCCATAGCTATAGAATAATAATGAAAATAATAATAAGACAATATTACGATATTTTCTTTTTTTGAAGGAAAAGTAAAAGAATAAAAAGATTGGGAAAAATATAAATAAGAAAACTATTGATGAAAAAACCATATTACTTCACTCTCCCTATAAAATCATAATCATATTGATCAAATACAATGGAACCACCTTCATATAAAAATAATACTTTAGAAATATTATTATCTTTAACATAGGTAGTAAGATTAAAATCATGGTCTATAAATTCATCATAACGAAGATTAATCACATGCGTTTTGTTAAAGGAAGCGGCAATTAGATAATCAATTTGCCATGCATAAGAATCCGACATAATAAGTAGATTTTCTTTATCAGGTTGATGATAATCATAAACGATATTACCATATTGACCATTAAAATATTGGATATAGTAGTCATAATATGGATTAGCTTTACCTTCTATTAGTTTTCTTGGTTTAAATAATTCATCAGGTTCTTTACCATTTACTAATACACTGTATTCTAAATTGATATCAACGTCTTCAATATAATCAGCTATTTGTCGATTCATAACGGATTTAGCTAATGATCCATAGTATTTTTGCGATGTTAAAGTCTTTATTTCTAAATTTAACTTTTTATCGGCATCAAGCATATCTAAAATATCGTAATAACCTTTAAGAGCGCCATGCATATTCCAATGATGATCGGTAGCATAAAACATTTCTCTATATTCATCAACACTATTAACTTCTAAATGTTTTACCTTAATTTTATCATCTAAACCCTCTTCAAATTTTGTAACATATGAAAATAAATTATTATTTTTAACGTTGGTTATTTGATAAATTGTTGGTAAATAAATATAAATATCATAGTCATTTTTAGCTAGATTATTAAAGTAATCAATTTGCTTATCTACCCTATTATTGAGTTCTTCATCATCTAAACTAGTTTCATAATAATAAAACTTTTTATCTTTATTATAAAACATATATTCATTAGCATTATTGGTTTTTAAAGGAACATTCTGATAAAATAATTTATTAGTGTGATAATTTAGACCTTGATATAATTCATTTATTTGAATATAAAAAGGAAAATAATTATTAGCTCTATTTTCAACAGATACTTTTAAAGATGAAAACTTATTTTCTAATTTGTCTATTATATTATTAACTTTTTTGGCTTCATACACTTGCCAATTGTCAGTTCTTATAAATTCGACTACATTTAGCTTTATTAAAACGTGTTTTAAACCTAGCCATATAAATGATCCATAAATTATTACTAAAAATAAAATTACAAATTTCTTATCTTTTTTCATACTTACCTCTTATATCTAATCAAATTTTACCATAATTTGTGATAGTATAAAATAAATAATTGTAAGTTAAATAAAAAAAGATTAATTAGCTTCACTTAATTAACCTTCTTTTCGTTTAAATATTCAATCGCTCCCATAGCAGCAATAGTACCATCACTTGTAGCTACTGTTATTTGTTTAACCGCTTTATCTCGACAATCACCCGCTACAAAGACACCAGGTATACTAGTCTTACAATTACTAGTTTCAATATAACCATATTTATTTAAAGGTAAAATATCTTTAACAATAACACTTTGAGGTATTAAACCAATTGATATAAACATTCCATCTAAAGAAATTTCTTTATCGATACCATTAGTACTTATTTTAATGCTCTTTAATTCCTCTTCACCAATTATTTCTTTAACTTTAGAGGATAATATTACTTCTACATTGTTTTTTTCATGTAATTTTGTAATAAGGGCATCCTCGGCAGTAAGATGGTCTAAGTCTTGAATTAAATATACTTTCTTGACATATTCACTAAGTGCTAAAGCATTTACTACAGCACTATTACCGCCACCGATAACAGCAACAGTTTTGTTTTTGTAGAAAGCACCATCACATGATACACAAAAATGAATACCTTTACCAATTAAATTTATTTCATTATCAAGACCTAATAATCTATATTTAGAACCAGTAGCAATTATTAAACTTCTTCCTTCATAGATATTATCTTCTCCGATCACTTTAACAGTATCTGTAACTTCTATTTTTTTTGCTTCATCTAATTCAATTTCTACCCCTAAATTATTTGCTTGTTCATACATACTATTAGCAAGTTCACTACCACTTATTGAAGTATAACCTGGATAATTTTCAATAAGTGGTGAAGAGGCCATTTGGCCTCCTATTGTCTCTTTTTCCAAAATAAGAACTTTTTTTCCAGCACGTGACATATATATTCCCGCCGTCATTCCTGCTGGTCCACATCCTATAATAATTACGTCGTACATAATCTTCCTATTTTGAGTATTCCTCTATAAATTTTTTAATATTAGATAAATTTACAATATTTTTAACTTCACCTTTATGAATTACTACTAAAGTAGGAGCTTGTTTAACACCATATTGTTTAGTCATTTCAGCATTTTCTTCAGCATCAACAAATTCAAATTTAATTTTATCTTTATTTAATAATTTTTCTGCCATTTTGCAATTAGGACATGTCTTTGTTCCAAACAACATTATCCCATCTTTTGCTTTACAAGTACAAGATGATTCTTCTTTCTCTTCTTTACAACAACTTTTATCTTTTAAAGTAGAGCAATTTAAATCATATAATTTTCTATCTTTATATTCTTGAGCTTTACCATCATTCCAATTTTTAACAGGACGATAGTATCCAGTTATTCTACTATAAACTTCTGTTTCTTCTCCACAGATAGGACATTTTGTCTCTTCTCCTACGATATAGCCATGATTTTTACATACAGAATATACTGGAGATAAAGTATAGTATGGTAAGCGATAATTTTCAGCAATTTTTCTAACTAAATTAGCAGCAGCCTTCCAATCGCTTAATCTTTCTCCAAGGAAAGCATGGAATACAGTACCAGAAGTATATAATGTTTGTAATTCATCTTGAATATCTAAAGCTTCAAATATATCACTAGTAAATCCTACTGGTAAATGAGAGCTGTTAGTATAATATGGTGTTTCTCCTTCTTTAGCAGCGGTAATAATGTCTGGATAAATACTCTTATCTTTTTTCGCAAAACGATAAGTAGTTGATTCTGCAGGAGTAGCCTCTAAGTTATATAAATCTCCATATTCTTCTTGATAATCAGATAATTTTTCTCTCATAAAGTTTAGTACATCTTTAGTAAATTGTTGAGATTCTTTATTTGTTAAATCTTTTTTAATCCATTTAGCATTTAAACATGCTTCATTCATACCAACTAATCCAATTGTTGAAAAATGGTTATTGAAAGTTCCTAAATATCTTTTAGTATATGGATATAATCCTTCGTTCAATAATTTAGTAATAACATTCCTTTTAACTTTTAGACTTCTTGCTGCAATATTCATCATTTTTTCCAAACGTGAATAGAACTCTTTTTCATCTTTTGATAAGTAAGCAATCCTTGGCATATTGATAGTTACAACACCAATAGATCCAGTAGATTCACCACTTCCAAAATATCCTCCTGATTTCTTTCTTAATTCTCTTAAATCAAGACGTAAACGACAACACATACTACGAACATCACTTGGTTCCATATCGCTATTAATATAGTTTGAAAAATATGGAGTACCGTATTTAGCAGTCATTTCAAATAATAATTTATTATTTTCAGTTTCTGACCAATCAAAGTTTTTAGTAATTGAATATGTTGGAATAGGATATTGGAATCCCCTACCATTAGCATCTCCTTCAATCATTATTTCAATGAAAGCTTTATTAACCATATCCATTTCTTTTTGACAATCTTTATATTTAAAGTCAACCTCTTGACCACCTATAATACAATTTAATTCAGCTAAATCATTAGGAACAACCCAGTCTAATGTAATATTAGTAAATGGTGCTTGAGTTCCCCATCTACTTGGAGTATTAACTCCATAGACAAATGATTGAATACATTGTTTAGTTTGTTTATATGTTAAATTATCAATCTTAACAAAAGGTGCTAAATAAGTATCGAATGATGAGAAAGCTTGAGCTCCTGCCCATTCATTTTGCATTATTCCTAGGAAGTTTACCATTTGGTTACATAATGTTGATAAATGTCTAGCTGGTGATGAGGTAATTTTACCAGGAATACCACCTAAACCTTCTTGAATTAATTGTTTTAAACTCCATCCTGCACAATAACCAGTTAACATTGATAAATCATGCAAATGAAGGTCACAATTACGATGAGCATCGGCGATTTCATCATCATATACTTCACTTAACCAATAATTAGCAGTTATAGCTCCAGAGTTACTTAGAATTAATCCTCCGACAGAATATGTAACAGTTGAATTTTCTTTTACGCGCCAGTCAGTAACATTAATATAGCTATTAACGACATCTTTATAGTCAAGAATAGTTGATTTCATATTACGCATTTTATCATGTAGGCGACGATACAAGATATAGGCCTTAGCAACATCAGCATACCCTGCTTTAATTAAGACACTTTCTACACTATCTTGAATATCCTCAACACTAATGATGTTATCAACTATTTTATTTTGAAAATCAGCTGTAACTTTTAAAGCTAAAAAATCAATTACCTCTCCATCATATTTTGCTTCTTCAGCTTCAAAAGCTTTTGTAATAGCGTCTGATATTTTTTTGATTTCAAATGGAACTATTTTTCCTTCTCTTTTTCTTACTTTATACATTTCTTATACACTCCTTCTTTTTCTATATTCCTCTAACTGTAACGTTAGGATATACTACATTCAAATTTTTTTGTAAATCTTTAAGCTCTTCTATACTAAAACCTAATAAACCTTTCTCTAAAACTTCGTTGCAATCTCTATAATTTTGAATATAATATTTTGAATTTGGTTTTATATAATCACATATTTTATGAATTTGACCTAAATCGTGCAATTGTTTAACAACGGTTGTTCTAAATTCATAATCTATGGAAGAACTTTCAATTATTTCAATACTTCTTTTAATATTGGCTATATTAATACTGTTAACTCCAGCTGTCTTATCATAATTGATAAAGTCATTTTTTATATCCATAGCTATATAATCAACTAAGTTATTATCAATTAATTTTTTTAAACGACTTGGACTACTTCCATTCGTATCTAATTTCACCAAGTAACCCATATCTTTTATTTCTTTAATAAAATCTTCTATATCTTCTTGTAATAATGGTTCTCCCCCACTTATTACAACACCATCTAGCAATCCTTTTCTTTTTCTTAAATATGTTAATACTTCTTCTACAGAAATATTGTTATCATTTTGTGGCCCTAGAAGATCTTTATTATGGCAGAAAGGACATCTAAAATTACATCCTTGAGTAAATATTAAACATGCTACTTTACCAGGATAATCTAATAAAGTTAACTTTTGCATTCCACTAATTCTCATATTTCCTACTTTCTAACGCTGAATTTAATAAAGCCAACGTCTTTATCTAATGCCAAATTTAAATATTCAACCAATTTCTTAATACTTGTATTTTTAGATATATGTACTTCTACTAAGCATCCACCCGTTAATTTCTTTTGACACTTACCAATATACTCAAAGAATTCATTCATATCATTCTTATTTTTCTCTATATTGTCGATTCGTCCATATATGGTTTTATCAGTTATATCTTTTCTGATACCATAAATAGCTTTATCCAATTCCATTAATTTTTTTAATGGTCGATATTTATTGGTTTCACTAACCACAAAATTTAAATTAGATTCACTAGTATATTTTTGACTTTTTAAATAAACATAATTAATAATGTCATAAATTAGTTTTTTTCTTTTTTCTTCGTCATTTTCTAAACACATAGCGCATTCATAAAGACCAGCAAGTTCTATATTTAAAACTCCTTTTTTAATAACTTTACGAATTTTTTGCCCTGGTTCTAATTTATCATCATCAATAATATTGTGTTTAAATATTATTTGATAATTATCTCTATTTTTATCGCCAATTGTTTCAAATATAGATATCAAAGCATTTTTAGCTAACTCTAATGTCTCATCTAATTCTAAATAAAACTCCTCTTTGCTTTTATCTATACCCTTTAGTCCTAATCTTCCCATATTTATCGATACTGAAGACACAATCATTCGACCTTTTGTTCCTTTATCATCATAAGTTGGATTTTCAAAAATTCTTTTTCCATTGCTGAAGTATTCAGCATATTTTTCATCTTCTTTGTTATAACTGTTATCTACAAAAGCAAAAGCTATATTTTTTTCATCTATTACTAGTTGACTAACTTTATTTAATAATTCTATACTACTATCTTTTTTTACTATAAATATCGTCGTAACATTATCAAGTCTATCGATATTCTCTAATGTTTTTAAATAACAATTATTAATTATTAATCCCTCAAAACTATCGTCACAACCTATAGAAATAACATATTTTTTATTTTCTTTATAATTGTTATTAAGAGAACTTAATATTTTTGTTAAATCTTGCTTTAGAGATTCTAAAACGAATTCCATACTGTCATTATAAGCTGATTCAAAAATATCTTTTACTCTTCTATTATATATAAACGAATTAAATATATCGGTTTCAAAGCTAGTAATTGATTCTTTATCAATAATTTCTTCTACCTTTTTAAAGTTTATATATTCTAAATAACCTGCTACTTCTAAATATTTTTGCAATAGTCTTTTAAATTCTTTTTTGAATCTATCTATTACTACCTTAGTTAATAAATAGTCTATTGAATCAATAGCTATTTCACCATCTATTTCGTTTTTAGCATCTAATGCTTCGATAATAAAACTATTAGGGAAATCTTCTTTAATAACGTTGTCAAATATTAAATGTGTCGATGATAATTTTCCTAAGTTTATATAGTCTAAGTTGTGAATATAGATACTACCTTCTTCATGAGCTCTTACTAATTTGTTATCTAATATATATGTTTTGGTATATTCCGCAGCAATAGTTTTTCCAAAATCAAGTAAAATTTCATTAGGTTTGTTGTTAAATGTTTCTTTGTTGCTATTAACAATTCGTTCAATGGCTTTAGCAAATTTGTGTTGTTGTTTTATTCCAAAAGCTTTTCTCGATGCTGCTCTTCTAATTCGATAATCACTAAAGGCAAAGTAAACATCATCAAATTTGTTTTCTTTTAGTTTTGTTTCGATGATGTCTTGTATATCTTCCACATTAATAGTTTTTCTCTCTTCGTAATTATCAATAATATACTTTAAGACATCTTCATACACTTTATTAATTTCTTTTTCAGAGTCATCTTGACTAATTTGATCGAAAGCTTTTTTGATGGCCACAGCAATTTTGTTATTATTAAAGTCAACTCGCTGACCACTTCGTTTTACTACAACCAAATCTTTTATTTTTGTTAAATCAATTAAATTGTTCATAACCTCACCTATTTTTTACTTAACATCATCATACCAAAGTCATTATTTTATGTCAATATTTTTTTTGACAAAAAAATATTTTTTCTGGACATTATCATTTCAATCAAGCTTAAAAAATTCTAAAAAAAACAAAAAGAACCAATTAGGGCCAATAAAATTAAGCATTTATGTATTGTTTTCCGTTAAAATGCCCTTATTTATTGGGTTTACACATCCTTGACGATTGTTAAACTTTTAGTTATCTTTACTAACATTCAAGACTTTTGAAAATGTTTTTTTCGCTGTTTTTTCATAGATGTTAATTATAACAATTGCAATAAAATGATAAAAAAAACACATAAGTATTGCCGTGAAATAAGTTTTTCATGAAAACAATAGAATTTACAAGACTAAATATGATAAAATAAAATTAATCAAGAAAAGATGTGAAGCAAATGAAAAAACAAGATAATTATAAAATACAAGTATGTGATGTTTATAAAACCTTTAATCTTATTTTTGATAAACCCCATACTTTAAAAGAACGTTTTATAAAATCCAAAATAAGGAAGAAACAAACTTTTGAAGCTCTCAAAAATATTAATATAAATATTACTGAAGGAGAAATGGTTGCTATTATTGGAAATAACGGTTCTGGTAAGTCAACTCTTTTAAAACTTATTTCTAAAATAATATATCCTTCTAAGGGAAAAATAATTACAAGCGGAAAAGTAACTTCCCTATTAGAGTTGGGGGCAGGATTCCATGCTGACTTTACTGGTCGGGAAAATATTTATTTCAATGCATCTATTTTTGGATTAACCAAGAAAGAAATAGATAAAAGAATAAATGATATTATTGAATTTTCGGAATTAAATGAATTTATTGATTTACCAGTTAGAACTTATTCTTCTGGTATGTATATGCGTCTTGCTTTTTCGATTGCTATTCATGTTGATGCTGAAATACTATTATTTGATGAAATTTTAGCAGTTGGTGACCAACATTTTCAACAAAAATGTTTTAACAAATTAGAAGAAATCAAAAATAATAATAAAACCATCGTGGTTGTTACCCATAATTTAGATAGCGTAGTTGAATTATGCAATCGTACAATCTGGTTAGATAAAGGTGCTATTCGCATGGATGGTCCTTCAAAAGAGGTCGTTACAGAATATTTGAAGGAGTGTGAATAAAATGATCAAAGATTTATATAATTATCGCGAATTATTAAAAAATAACATCAAAAAAGAAGTAAGAGGTAGATATAAAGGTTCTATTTTAGGAATTCTGTGGTCATTTATCAATCCATTATTACAAACCTTTATATATGCCATAATATTTCCATTAATATTAGGTCACGTTGAGGTTCATTACACATCTTTTTTAATTATTGGTGTCTTTGCTTGGTTCTTTTTTATCAACACCGTTGCTACTGGTAATAAAGCAATTATCAATAATGCTAACATCATCAATAAAATTTATTTTCCTAGAGAAATACTTCCTATATCGACAACTACTAGCGGTCTTATTAATTTCTTATTTTCCCTACCCATTATTATTGGTTTTATTTTAATAGATCGAGTTGGTATTAGTATTCATATCTTATTATTACCTCTTATTATTTTTATAGAGTATATACTAATTCTTGGAATTGTATTTATTACCAGTAGTATTACTGTCTATTTAAGAGATTTTGAATTTATAATAAATTTTGCCACTAATCTTCTCTTCTATGCTACACCAATAATATATTACATTTCATCAATCCCAAGTAAATGGCATTGGATAATAAAAATAAATCCCATGACTAATATAATAGGTAGCCTAAGAGATATTCTTTTATATCATAATTGGCCAAATTTACATTCTTTATTACTAGCATTTATAAGTAGTGTAATAATATTAATAATTGGTTTAATAATTTTTAAAAAGTTAGAAAAAAACTTTTCTGAAGAATTATAAAAACAACTTTCGTAATTTGAAAGTTGTTTTTTTTTATATATTTTCTTCTCTTATTGCATCAATTATATTTTCACGTTTTATTTTACTAGTCGCATACATCATTGTCATAAAGGTAATAGCAAATACACCTAAAACGCATATAATTAAAGGTTTTACTACTATATACATTTTAAAAGATACGATATTATTAAAGGCTCTTAATAATAAATACATTACTACAAAAGATATAGGTATACCAATTATTAAAGCTTTTAGTCCATATAATAAACTTTCATATCTTATCATTTTATTAAAATCTTTAGGTGATAAACCAATACTACGTAGAACGGAAAATTCTTTTCTTCTTAAAGCAATGGATGTATTAATTGTATTAAAGACACTAGTTACCCCTATTAAAGTAACTAAAGCAATAAATCCATACAATAGAATACCTATAAAGAGAATAGTATTTCTTTCTTCTTGTTCATCAATAGTAGCATTATATAAAGTTACACCACTACTATTATCGTAGTCTTTAATATCTAAAGCTTTTTTAATATCTTCTTCAGCTTTAATACTATTACTAGCTTTAACGAAAACATGAGGTATTACTTCTTGATAATATTCACCTTGATAAGTAACTTTAGGAAATAAGTTTTCTATTTTAGAATACATCGTCTCGGAAATAATAAAGCTATGGATAATATTAGTAGTAGGTGCCCTATCTACATAAGTAACTGGTAATGCTACTTCATTATCTTGATATTTATTATCGTTTATGGCAATACTTCGATATTCATAACTTCTAAAAGTAAATGTTAAATTCTGATACGTTGGATCATACCAATCTCCTTCATATACTTTAGATGTTTTTTTATCGTGATAATTATATTTATTAGGGAAAATTAATATTATTTCACTTCCATCGTATTTTTTAGGATCTAGTTTTAACTCTTTAATGTAGTTCATATATTCTTCATCATTTAATATAATAAATCCCCAACTATTTTCACGATAGTTTTCTTCATCTTCCTTAATATCGACAGAACTTAAATATTTATAATAATCTTTACTAAAATGTTCTTCATTAATAATCGATCTTATTGACATATGTGTATCAATATCATTAGAGAACAAATTACGATAATAGTAAGAAGCAATCTTATCAATGGAACTAACTTCTTTTAATTTAGAGATTACTTCCTTATATTTACTATCGTCAGTCTCTTGATTATTATAATCAAAATCAATGGCAATATCATAATCAGAAACTTGATATATATCACTGGTACTACGCATACCATATTCTAAGAAAGCACTAAAGGATAGGAATAAAACAATACTTACAACTAGACTTAAGACCGTAATACAATATTTCTTTTTATTTCTTTTCATATTTTTGTATGCTAGCTCCCCTTCAATACCAAATACTTTTCTTACCCATTTAGAAGTTTTAACACTTTTATTTTTTATTTTAATATCGTCATTTTGTCTTATTGCTTCAATAGGTGAAATTTTACTTGCTCTTTTAGCAGGAATAAAAGCTGAAATAATAATCGTTAACATCATATAAATAATTGGTAAAATTATATAAAGAGGTCTAACAATTAAACTTATTTTAGGATCCATTAAAGGGAATAATATATTTACAATTTTTACTACTACCCAAATGCCAAAGATACCTGATAATACTCCTATAGGAATACCAATAATAGAAACGATAAAAGCTTCATAAAAAACTGTTTTTCTTAATTGCTTTTTTGTAGCACCAATACTAGAGAATAATCCAAATTGTTTTTTTCTTTCCATAACTGATATAGCAAAGGAATTATATATAACAATCGCACAACCTACCATGATTAGAGTTAAAACAATGATAACGACACTAATGACGGTGTTATTAACTGACTCGTAATTAGATTCACCATAGTATGCTAAAAGAGAATTATTATAGTCTATATTTGGATAATAATATTCTCCAAAATCGTCTTCCTCTTTATTTATACCCATGGCCTTTAAGATCTTTTCCGTCTTATCAACCACTTTAGATACTCTTTTATAAGTTATAAAAACATTAACATTATCTTTTATTTCATCTTGACGAGTAATAATAGTATAACCAGGACATGAATAAGGTTCGTCAATTCTTCTTGCTATTATACCTACTATTGTATATTCTTTTTGATACTTAGGAATTAACTCTTCTTCTTCAGAATAAAGAGAAAATTGATCTAATATTTCGCTATCTAAATACCTAGAACCTATTTCTAAATTTAGTTTATCCCCTACTTTTAATTTGACTTCACCATTACTAATGATATGGGAACTTATAACTACTTCGTCACTATTTTTAGGTAATCTTCCTTCTAATAATTCACTTGTTTTAAGATAATTATCATCACCGCTTTTTATAAAAAGATATGGTTTATAATTATTCTTACTCCCCTCTAATAAAGCATACCCTACTTCGCTATACTCCGAATACTCTAAAATATCAGTATTATGGGTAATATATTTTAGATTATTAGGGCTTACATCTTTTATTTGGACATGATAACTACCGACCCTACTAATGGTTCCATTAATCATATAACCGATAAAAGTTGATGCGATAGTACCAATACCAACCATTAAGGCCGTTGATAAAATAATACCAATAATAGTGACAATAGTTCTTTTTTTATTCATTTTTAAATGTTTTATTGTTAATTTATTTAAGATATTCATACTATGCTACCTTCTCATCACTAATTATTTTTCCGTCGTCAATAGTAATAATACGAGAAGCATTTAAAGCTAAGTTATGATCATGGGTAATCATAATAATAGTTTGATTATACTTTTGATTAGATATTTTTAATAATTCCACTATTTCTTGACCTGATTTAGAGTCTAAGTTACCTGTTGGTTCATCTGCTAATAAAAGAGATGGGTGGTTCATTAAGGCTCTTGCAATAGATACTCTTTGTTGTTGACCACCTGATAATTCATTGGGTAAATGGTTAACTCTTTCATCCAAATCCAAAGTTTCAATTAATTCGTCTAAATAATCATCGTCTACTTTTTTATTATCTAATAAAATAGGTAAAGTAATATTTTCTTTAACATTAAGAATAGGAATTAAATTATAAAATTGATAGATAAGTCCTACTTGTCTTCTACGAAATACAGCTAGACTTTCTTCATTAAGATTATAAATATCTTCCCCTTCGACATAAACCTTACCCTTAGTAGGTCGGTCTACTCCCCCTAAAATATGTAAAAGAGTACTTTTACCACTTCCACTAGCACCAACTACCGCCACAAACTCACCACGTTCTACAGTAAAACTTATGTCATCCAATGCTTTTACTAGTGTCTCATCTTTTCCATAATATTTACTTAAATGTTCTACTTTCAAAATTTCCATTTTCTCACCTCACGATGACCATTTTACTAAATTATTATTACAATCAAGTGACAAATATCATTACAGTTTAGTCACTATATAATATTTTTATAAAACTTTATTGTAAAAGTTGTTCCTTTCCCTACTTCACTATGAACTGTAATTTCTCCTAATTGTTCCCTTATAATTCTTTTGGTCATATTAAGTCCTATACCGATACTATCAGAATTATTATTTACTTTATAGAATCTATCAAAAATATAAGGTATTTTATCACTTGCTATTCCACAACCAGTATCACTAATATTAATTTCTGTATATAAAGGATTAGTTAGGGCATCAATAGTTATTGTTCCGTTACTAGGCGTATATTCATAAGCATTTTTTATAATATTAACGATGGCTTCTTTCGTCCAATTAAAATCAACCGTTATAAATAAATCATCATTAACTAGATTATTAACATTAATTCCTTTTATTTCTAAATTAACTCTAATTGGATCAATTGCTTTTTCAATTAATTCTTTAATATTAACTTTTTCTTTTAATAAAGTTACACTACCACTATCTAATCTTGATAATTTTAATAAAGAAGTTACTAACCATTCAATACGTTTTAATTGTTCTTTATTTTTATTTAAGAAATTATGTTTAGAAGAAGCTTTTAAATCATTATTTTCTAATAAATCATTAATAACATACATACTAGTAATTGGGGTTTTTAATTGATGTGAAATATCTGATAAAGTTTCTTCTAAATATTTTTTATCTTTCAAAGATATATCTCTTTGCTCTTTTAATTCAGTTATAACTTTATATACATCATTACTTAGACTACTTATATAACCATCTTCATATTCTTTAATATTAATACTATAGTCATTATTTAAAACTTTATTTATCGATTTAGATATTTTCGATAATTCTATATGTTCTTTTTTTATATAAGAAATAAACATTAAAATAGCAACTATAATTGAAACCATAATAATAGACATATTAGCAATAATAATAACTTTTTTCAAATTATTTAACTCATAAATGTAATTAGCATTAATTCTGTAATTACGAATAAAATCTTTATTACTTGTTTTTCCTTTTACTAAAGAAGAGATTATTTCTTCTTCTAATTCAGGATGATTTTGAACAATTTGACTAATTATTTTATTATTACTATCTATTAAAGTATTTTGGTAAGCTTTAAAAATTAAATAACTAGCTCCTGCACTGATAATAATAAATATCAAAAGTATCAAAATGGTCTTTATAAAAAACTTTTTAACATTTTTATTCTCCAACATAATAATCACCTAACTTATAACCTATTCCCCTTACCGTAATAATAATTTTAGGATTAGTTGGATCATCTTCAATTTTTTCTCTAATTCTCTTGATATAAACCGTTAAAGTATTATCAGATACATATTCTTCTTCTACATCCCAAACATCTGCTAAAATTTTCTCTCTTGTAAAGACAATATTAGGATTAAGAGCAAAGCTTAATAATATTTTATACTCTAAAGCCGTTAACATGACATCTTTACCATTTTTCAAAACTTTAGCTTGATTTAAATCAATTGTAATATTATGAATATTAAAACAATTTGAATTATTATTAACTCTTCTCAAAACGGTTTTTATCCGTGAAAGTAATTCCCTCGCTTTAAATGGTTTAGTTATGTAGTCATCAGCACCCATATCTAATCCTCTTACAATCGATACTTCTAAATCACTTGCTGTTAAAAAAATAATTGGAACATTGACTATTCTCTTTAATCTTGGAAACAAATCAAAACCATTAATATCTGGTAAGTTAATATCAAGTAAAACAATAGAAGTATTCATATTATTAGTTAATGCTAGCAAAGCTTGAGATCCATCTTTAACATCGATTACTTCATATTTTTCTTGTTCTAAATAATATTTAAGACCTTCTCTAATAGAATTATCATCTTCTATAATTAAAATTTTTTCCATAATCTCACCTAATTCCATTATACAATAGAAAAATATCTAATTTTATAACAATTTAGTAATAAAAAAAGATATTTAATTTCCATTAAATACCCATCTTTAAAGACATAGCTTTTTTTAATATCTTATTACCTTTCATTGATAATAGTTCTTCGCCTGTCAAATTTAAATATAATGATTCTAACTCTTCATCAATAACAGCTTTTTTAGAACCTTCCAAATATCTAGACATTTCCCACATGTGTTCTTCTCTTAATAAATCGTTTTCATTAAAGGTAGTTCTAGCTATACAATTTCTTGGTAAGTAACCAATGGCTAACCCAATAGAACATTTAGCATAACCTTCATATACAGAATCAAAATTAGATGCCTTATCAAAAATACAAGGTACTATTTGCTTACCATAGTCTTTACTATCAATATCTAAATTAATATACGAAGCTTTATTATAGCACCACACTGTAGCTGTTTTTAAAGTATTTGGTTCTATAACATCATATACATAAGGAATTACTAAGGTTTCTTCTTTGGAAATAATATAACCTTGTTTATCTCTTTTTATCCTAATTATTCCCCATTTAAGACTACTATTAGTTATGTCATAATCATTATTTTTTATATCGTAAAAATGATTCATATAATAATCAGTATCATAATAGAAAAAGATATTTACAACTGGATTACATACCGCAAAATGATCATTTCCTAAATCAAAAATACAATAGTAATTATTAGAAACCTTTTTACCATTAGCATTTTCTAAATAATAATTGTTGTCATCCTTTTCACTTATCATGTTCCCATCCATTCCTATTGAATAAGAATCTTTAGGACTGCACACTATCTTGTAATTATCACTCATAAATTATACTCCCATTATTGGAAATGTATATTACTCAACCTCTTTCTCTTTTAATTCTTGAATCTTTTCTTCAATCTTTCGCCCATACTCAATGGATTCATCAAAAATAAATCTTAATTCTGGTGTATGTCTTATTTCTACTCTTTCACTTAATTTTCCTCTAATAAAAGATTTAGCACGTTCTAAAGCCTTTATCGTTTCTTTTTTCTTTTCCATATCAAGTACAGTAAAATATACTTTAGCAAAACTTAAATCATTAGTTATTTCACAACCAGTAATAGTTACAAACTTTATATCTTCATCTTTTACTTCCGTACTTAATATATAACTTATTTCTTTTACAAAAATACTATTCAATCTCTCTATTTTAACATTCATATTTTTCACCTCATTTTAAGAATATTGTGGGTAAAAAACTATATTTTTTTCTCAATTAATTCAAAAGTCTCAATGATATCATTTTCTTTAATATCTTGGAAGTTTTCAACAGTAATACCGCAATCCATATCTTTTTTTACTTCTTTAACTTGATCTTTTTCATGTTGTAAAGATTTAATCTTACCTGTATATACAACAACTCCATCACGAATAATGCGACAATCTGAATTATTTTTTATAACACCACTTATAACATGACTTCCAGCAATAGTTCCAACTTTAGAAAATTTAAATAATTGTCTAACTTCAGCACTACCTAAAACATTTTCTTCAAAAGTAGGTTCTAGTAAGCCTTTCATAGAATTTTCGATATCTTCCACCATTTTATAAATGACATCATATAATTTTATATCGACATTATAATCTTTGGCAAAATCCATTGTTTTACTATTAGGTCTTACATTAAAGCCAATAATAATAGCATTAGAAGCATTGGCAAGAACTATATCACTTTCGGTAATAGCTCCAACACCACCACGAATTACATTGACATTGACACCAGCAACATCAATTTTAGCAAGACTTTGTTTAACCGCTTCAAGACTTCCATTAACATCCGTTTTAACTACGACGTTAACTTCTTTAATTCCTTCTTTAATAGCTCCAAATAAATCCTCTAAAGTCATATTAGAACGATTAGTATCTTTTTCTTTAGCACGATTCTTTCTTTGTTCCATAACGCTTCTTGCTTGTTTTTCCGTTTCGAAAGCCATAAATTTATCACCTGCTTGAGGTAATTCATTAAGCCCTGTAATTTCTACTGGGGTTGAAGGTAAAGCCTCTATTATATCCATATTTTTATCATTTTTTAAAGTTCTAACTTTACCACAAGTAGTACCAATTGCAATAGGATCTCCTAAACGTAAAGTACCATTCTGTACTAAAACAGTTGCAACATTACCAATTTGTTTATCAAGTCTAGATTCAATAACCGTACCTATAGCGTATCTTGATGGATTAGCTTTTAACTCGGCCATATCACTTAATAATAAAATACTTTCTAATAACTCTTTAATTCCTTCCTTAGTTTTAGCAGATATTCTATTAACAATAATATCTCCACCCCATTCTTCTGGAGTTAACCCATATTCAGCAAGTTCTGTTAAAACTTTTTCAACGTTAGCAGTTGGTTTATCTATTTTATTAACGGCAACAATTATTGGTACTTTTGCTGCTCTAGCATGATCTATTGCTTCTTTAGTTTGAGGCATAACACCATCATCAGCTGCAACAATAATGATAACTATATCCGTAATACTAGCCCCACGTGCTCTCATTTCTGTAAATGCTTCATGTCCAGGAGTATCAATGAAAGTAACTTTACGTCCATTGACATCAACTTGGTATGCCCCAATAGCTTGAGTAATTCCTCCTGCTTCACCACTTACGACATCAGAATTTCTTATCGCATCTAATAAACTTGTTTTACCATGGTCAACATGTCCCATAATGGTAACAACTGGTGGTCTAGGTACTAAATCTTCTTCCTTATCCTCAATTTCGTAATTTTCAAAATTACTAATATCGTGAGTTTCTTCACCTTTTAATTTTTTATTATAATCAATTACTAACAATTCTGCTAAATCATGATTTAATGAATAATTTATATTAGCCATTACTTGTAATCCCATCAATTTTTTTATTAATTCAGTAGGACTTACATTTAATTCTTTAGCTAAATCACTAACCGTCATTCCTTCCCTATATAGAATAACATCATCTTTTACTTCACTACTATTACTCATTAACTTTTCACGATGTTTATATATGTTCTTTTTTTCTTTTTGAAACTTAGCTTTATTATTTTCAATACGTTCAGATTTTGGTTTTAATTTTTCTATTCTATTAGTATTATCAATATCAATATCTAAATTAGTTTCATTTAATATTTTCTCTACTTTTTCATCTAATTCTTCATCAAAATCATTTTCATCGACAATATAATCTTCACTATCTTGTATTTCATTATCCAAAAGCACTATATCATCTTCTGTAAGTAAAGATTCTTCATCTTGATATTCGATATCAAGTTTATCACATAATTTAATAATTTCTTCGCTTGACTTTCCTACATCATTTGCATATTCTATAATACTCATCATATTAGCCACCTACTTTCTTAATCAATATTAATTATATTTTTTATTTCCTCATATATACTTTCAGGAACACTTATCTCTAAATGCTTATCCAAGATTTTACTATTCTTAGCTTTCTCTAAAACACTTAAGTCCTTCTTTATATATGCTCCACGTCCATTCATTTTTCCAGTAACATCTACTATAACATTACCTTCTTTAGTTCTTACTATTCTAAGAAGTTCATTCTTTGGAAGTTTTTCTCTTGTAACCACACAAGATCTCATTACTATTTTTTTAGTCTTCATAAATAGTACTTCCTCCTTTTATTATTAATCTTTAAAATTAATACCCATCTCACTAGCTTGTTCAATTGTTTTGACATCTATTTTAAAATGAGTTAATTTACTAGCTAATCTGGCATTTTGACCTTTTTTACCTATTGCCAATGAAAAATTATCATGATCTGCCACTACAATACATTCTTGTTTTTTAGGGTCAGTAATAATAACATGTAAATTTTTAGCAGGTTGTAAACTGTTAGCAATAAATACAGCGGGATCTTTGTCATATTTAACAATGTCAATTTTTTCACCATTAACTTCTTCAATTATTCTAGCAATACGACTTCCCTTTTCACCAATACATGCCCCAATTGGATCAATATTAGATTTTTCAGAATATACAGCTACTTTACTACGAGATCCAGCATCTCTTGCGACACTATATAAAAGAACACTACCATCATTAATTTCTGGAATTTCCAATTCAAATAATCTCTTTAAAAAACCATAATGAGTTCTAGATAAAAGAATAAACATTCCTTTACCACTTCCATCAACTTTACTGCAATATACTTTTATTTGTTTTCCCATTTCTACCTTTTCACCAGGAATACATTCTTTCTTAGGTAAAATACCATTACTTCTACCTAAATCAATAAAGTAGTTATCAACATCCTCTAAAGCAACGGTTCCTACTAATAATTCATCTTGTTTATCACCAAATTCTTCCATAATAGCATTGCGTTCAGCTTCTCTTATCTTTTGAATAATAACTTGTTTAGCAGTAGAAGCAGCAACACGTCCAAAATCTTTAGGTGTAACTTCAGTATCAATTGTGTCACCAATATTTAGGCTTTTGTTAATCTTTCTTGCTTCAGTTAGACTTATTTCAGTATCTAAATCAATATCGTCACCATCAGGATTATCCGATTCATCTGGTACTACAGTTAAATAAGAATATACTTTAACCTCTCCTGTATCTCTATTAATAAATACTTTGGAATTAGTCAAAGAATCAAAATTTTTCTTATAAGCAGTTGCTAATGCTAACTCCATGGCTTCAAATACTACTTCACGATCAATTCCTTTTTCTTTTACAATCAAATCAACGGCTTTAATAAATTCATCACTATTCATTTACAACATCTCCTTTTTCTTTAGCATATACATCTAAAATGTATTCTTCACTAATCAAATCAGCCTTATCCAATATAGGATTAATAATTCTTGTCGCCATAACAACTTTTTGAAGAGGAATAATATTCTTAGCATCTAACGCAATACGCAAATAAGTAGTATTATCTTCCTTTTCTAAAGAAACACTATCAATCCATACATCTAATTTTTCTAGTTTTTTATCAATTAGATTTTTAATTTGTTCTTCCATATCTCCCTCCGCAATATAAAAAGTGGGATTTTTCCCACTTGATGTACTTAGATTATATCATAATTTCATAAAATTTCAATCATTATTTGCTAATACTTACATTTTATGCTCTAAATCTTTATTTAAATTCTCTTTATCTATAAAATCATCAAATCCATCTTGGATATAATGTTTAGCAATAAATAATTTATCTTTATTTAACAGTACTATTTTTTTGCTTTTATTTTTTAAATTATTTAATTCATACAAGACATTAATACCATTCATTAAAGACATTTCATCATCGATTAAGATAATATCATATTTTTCGTTATTCTTAATTCGATCGATGGC
Source organism: uncultured Bacilli bacterium (assembly GCA_947593955.1). GTDB lineage: Bacteria > Bacillota_I > Bacilli_A > RF39 > UBA660 > RGIG3091. The sequence continues at coordinate 39,220 of CANQDV010000003.1, forward strand.
ATCTTGTCCATACATAGAAACCGATACATCATAACCTAAACGTTCCAAAATATTTTTAATTTTTCTTATTTCTTCTTCACCATCATCAACTAATAAAACTTTTCTGTTATCTCTTCTTGCCATAATGTAATTATCAACATTACTATTTTGACGAATATCATTATCTATAACAATATATTGATCCAAAGTAATAGTTATTTCAATTCCCTTGTTTTCCCCACTTTTTATATACATGGTTCCACCCAAAGCTTTAATTATTTTATATGCTAGGAAGATATCAATATTATTTTTCTCTATTTGGACTTCCTCTTGTTCAGTTATTTCTAAATCTTGGTTCAAAACATCATTAATTTCTTTAATATTTATATTAGTACCAGAATCTTTAATAGCAATAACTAATCTACATATATCGTTTCTTGTAAACGAATTAACATCAAAAAGAACAAATCCCTTCGTCGTATTATTTAATGAATTAGTTAAAAGACTAGTTAAAAGTTGTTTTAATCTAATGCCATCCCCATACATTTCTCGTGGAATATTCTCTACTACTTCAAATTTATAATCAACGCTTTTATGTAGTAATGGTTTACATCTTGCTTTTACATTTTCTAATAAAGAATATATATTATAAGTATTTTTAGATACATTAATATTATTAGATTCAAAAGTATCAATACCTATTACATCATTTATTAAATAGTAAATTTTCTTATTGTTAGCGTCTATTCTTTCTATAATTTGCTCTACTTCATCCATATTAACTTTATCTTTATCAAATAAATCAATTTGTTTACTGATATTATTAACTGGTTCTTTTAATCCTTGAGACATTTTAAATAAGAAGATAGACTTCTCTTCACTGGCACGTTCAATAATCTTTCTATTATCAATTAGTTCACTAACCATTCGCATGTCAGGGTTTTCAATCGTAAAATACATTAAAAATAATATAAATGTTTCAAATGGTGTCGTAAGTAATATTTGAGGATAAAAGACTTGAACAGCTCCAGCAATTCCTGCTAAAACAATAAAGGATACAATAGGTATATATTTCTTTACTTTAATATTTTTAAAATGTTTAAATAATACAATTAACCATATACCAATTACTATCATTAAAGAAATAGCTAGGTAATTAACCGCTTTTCCATAGGAATAAACAATATTACCATCACTATAATATTTTAAAGGCAAAGAACACATAATAAGAGAATTAAGAGCAAAAGCAAGCCAACAAATATTTCTAACTTTCTCTAAAAAATTATTTAATTTCTTCTTGTTATTAATATCACTATTATGCGCTACTATAAAGACATAATAAGTATATAACATAATAAAGCCAAAGTAATAAACTAATAATAACCTCGTCACAATCGTATTAAATACTGGTACTGCATCCATATGTGCAACAGAATAGAAGCAACATAATTCAATTAAAAGCCCAATTACATTTAATACTAACAATCGTTTATAAATATTATTCTCTAAAGTAGATAATCTATTTTTAGAAAAATAGACAATATTTAAGAAAACAATATAAACTAAACTTGTTAATTGTAACCATATTATATTCATTAATACTTCACCTCTATATTATTCTTTTATTTTTTGAATATACTTTTTACCTTTTGTTTATTATTTTCTAATGACATGTTGTTATACATATTCTCAAGAGCATTTATATCAGGTTTATTATTACTATTAAGTGGCATTTCATCCATAAACATTACATCACGTACTGCCATATATAATGGAACTGTCTTCTTAGAATAGTTAATAATTTCATTTTTCAAAGTATCGCTACTTTCTATATCATTTTTTAATACAACACACGCAATAGATTTATTTACTGATTCTTCATCAGGAACAGTAATAACTTCACATTTATCAATAGCGTCAAAATTCATTAATTCTTTTCTTGTACGCTCAGGAATAATCTTTGCTGGATTTTTTTCACTATCAAGGCAAAGAGCAATACGTCTAATTCTACCATCTAAGAATATTTCTCCTTGTTCATTTTCATGAAGTAAATCTTCAGTATTATACCAATAAACTCCATTTTCATCAGGTATTAAATTATGGTTTGTTGCTTCTATATCACCATAATAACAATTCATTAAGGCAGGAGAGTAAAAATATCCTACTCCTGATTCTCCTTGTTTTACTTCTTTATTGGTATCAGGGTCAACTATTTTTAACATATTACCAATACAAGGTTTTCCTAAACTACCAATAGTTGAATCTGGATAATAACAATATGCGAAAGAACCTAAACATTCACTGGCACCATATCCTTGAACAACTTTGATATTTCCCCCATTTCTTGCAATATATTCATCAGCATTTAATTTAACACTATTAGGTAATTCTGCTCCTCCAGTTAGAACAATTTTCCAACGAGAACAATCAGTATTCTTTTTTGATTCAACTACACTCTTTAAATATGGTGGGATAGTTAACCAATGATTAAATTGATATTGTTCATTTCTCTTAATTAAGTTTTTAGGGTCAAATAATGGATCTAATGCAAGAGTTACACCTAAACTTAATGGTTCATGAATCATATTAAGCAATGAATAATAAATCCATAATGGGAAGGTTGTAAACATTACATCTCCTTCTTTAAATCTTCCTTGCTCAGTCATACCCATAACTTGAACCATAGAATCTAAGCGTTCCCAACTAGCAGCACATGGCTTACTATTTCCAGTTGAACCACTAGTATAAGCAATAGTAGCAATATGTTGTGGAGTAAATGGTACGGCTTCTAACATTACCATACTTTTAGCACCTTTTTCTAACAACGTATTGAAACTAATAACATCCTCATTAAAGTCTTTTTTACTTAATCCTTTTAATTTTTCAATTAAGGCATATTTAGTCTTATCAAAATTGAATCCCGTAGGAAGTGTATCTAATAATGATGTCGTGACTATTTTTTCAATACCAGCTTCTTTTAACATTGGCATTTTTTCTTTACTACAAAAAAGATCATTGGCTACAAAATATTTTGATTTAATATGTGTAAGTTCTCTTTTAACCTCATCCATACTACTAGCACTATTAACTAAATGAATGGTGGCTCCTAATTTATCCAAAGCATAAAAACTAGCAATGCCATATGGTGATGCTAGTAAACTAGCTGTTACTACATCATTTTCTTTGATACCTAATTCATAAAACCCTTTAGCAGCATTGTCAACTATGTCTAATAACTCTCTATAAGTTATTTTCCTATTCATATAAAGAATAGCTACTTGATTAGGTCTTTCTAATGCTGTCTCTCTAAAACGATTATACATAGTATCATGTTCTAAAACCTTTTCTATTTCTCCTGCTTTCTTAATCTTTAAAACTTCATCCTTTAATTTTTTAAAATCAATATTCATATCAAAACCTCCTAAAAAACTTTTTATATTTTTTCTTTAATTTCCTTATTAAAATTATTTTTATCTATATAATTATCAAAACCATCTTGTAAATAATGTTTAGCAATAAGCAATTTGTCTTGTTCTAAAAGAACTATTTTCTTACTTCCATTCTTTAATTTTTTTAATTCATATAATACATTAATTCCATTCATTAACGGCATTTCATCATCAATTAATATTATATCATATTTTTCTTCTTTTTTTATTCTATTAATTGCATCTTGTCCATACATAGAAACAGATACATCATAACCTAAACGTTCCAAAATATTTTTTACTTTTCTTATTTCTTCTTCGTTATCATCAATAATTAATACTTTTTTATTATTATTTCTTGCTTTAATATAGGAATCAATATTACTACTTTCTTTTTCATCATTAAGAACAATATATTGATCAATAGTAAGTATTATTTCCATACCTCCATTATCATCAATCCTTATATACATTGTTCCACCTAATGATTTAATCATTTTATAAGCTAAAGCAAAATCAATATTATTCTTTTCAATATTTAATTGATCAGTTTCGGTTATTTCTAAGTCTTCATTTAAAATATCATTAACATTTTTTATATTTAAATAATTATTAGGTTCTTCTATAAGAATAACTAATCTACAAATATCACGTATAGTAAAAGAGTTAACATCAACATGAATAGAACCTCCTTTAGAATTATTTTTATTTTGTAATAGGCTTAAAAGTATTTGTTTTAACCCTATCTCATTACCATATAATTCTTTAGGAATATTTTTAGCTATCTCAAAAGTATAATTGATACCGTTAGAAAATGTCCTACATCTTAATTTAATATTTTCTAATAAAGAAGATATATTGTATGTATTACTCATCTTTTCAATGTTATTATTAAAAGAATTGATTCCTATTACTTCATTAATTAAATAACTTATTTTTTTATTATTTTCATTAATATTATCTATTATTTGATCAACCATATCTTTATTATCTTTAACTTTGCCATAATTAATTATTTGTTTTTCTGTGTCATTAATTGGTTCTTTTAAATTTTGTGACATTTTGAATAAAAATATTGATTTTTCTTCACCAGCTCGTTCAATTATTTTTCTATTTTCGATTAATTCATCTACCATCTTCATATCAGGATTCTCAATTGTAAAATACATTGAAAAAGTTGTTATAACAAAAGCTGTATTGATTATAAATAATTCTGGAAATAAATTTTGAATAATGACAGCAGCACCAAAGAAAACAATTAATAAATATAAAGGAACATACTTTTTATTTTTTAAATATTTATAACTCCTTATCATAGATATAATCATTATGATAATACATATAGTTGCTAAAGCATAAATCAAAATAACACTAAGTCCTACTGGCATTAATAAACCATTGCCTTCTTTGATATTAATTGGTAAGCACATTATTAATAATACAATCAATAAATATGGAATACTAATTTTTTTAAAAGGAAACATCTCCTTATCTAAAGCTCCTCGCAATTTTCGCCCCGTAATAATGGTATAGATTGTAAAAAAGTATAGCCATGTTAAAAAGCAAAGAAATAGAGACTTCATTACCAAATGATACATAATATCATTTGGTAAAACACCTAACTGGACTTGAATAAAACTAATTATTTCGATGAAGCAACTCAAAGATGTTACAATAACTATATAAGAATAAATCTTATTTTCAATATAATTAATCCTTTTTTTGGAAAAATAAACAAATAACAAAATAACACTAAAAACAAAAGAAATAATCGTAAAGGAAATACTTATCATAAATCCACCTCTATTTTAATTATAACATCTATTTACTAAATGACATATAAATAAAATATAAATAATCTAATTTAACACTTTTTGTTTAACTTTCTTAGTAATTATTTTTCCATTGATAGAATAATTATTAGTATCTAATACATCAATGTTTTCTAGCTTTTTAAAATCGACTTTATTATTAGCTAATGTTACTGGAATGTTGTCAGTTATAACATAATATTTAGGGACACATACTGTACCAAGAGCCATTTCTATTTTTTTATCTAATTCTTCAATTACTTCTTCTTTACTAAGAATGCCATCTTTTAAAACGATGTGGCAAATAGGCACTTCACGTTCTACTTCATCATTTAACTTAACACAACAACAATCAGCTATGCTTTGATCTGTTTTGATTGCGTTTTCAATAGAACTAGGCCATACTTTAGATCCAGCTCTTGTAAGCATTCTTTTAGCTCGACCACAATGGAAAACACGACCATCTTCGTCCATATAACCTAAGTCATCAGTATGAAGCCAAACTTTTCCATCTTTATGAAGCCTTAAAACTTGATTAGTAGCTTCACTATCTTTACGATATCCTTTCATAATAGTAGGTCCTGAAACACAAATTTCTCCTACTTCATGATATTTCTTTTCCTCTAATTTAGAAGCATCAAATTCATCATATGGAACATACTCAAAAATAGCAACATCAACATACATAAGAGGAATACCAATACTTCCTGGCAATGATGCTTTTCTATTAATGTAAGTAGCAGCGGCAGAACATTCTGTCATTCCATAACCTTGTCTTACAATTGCATCTCCTCCATGAGCTTTAACATAATCATTAAACTCTAACTCTTCAACTAAATCTAGTTTATCGCCACCTGATATAGGAACTGTCATAAAACTAGTATCATCTAAAATATCAGCTTTAACGATTTCCTTTAATAAAATAGGTCCAGCCATAAAAATATTAGGTTTATTATTTTTAATAAGACTTGGATATTCACTAGGCGTAAATTTAGAAATTAAATTAACTGTTACTCCACTACAAAGTAAATTATAAGTAGCATTAAAGTAATAAGAAATAGATGGTGGTAAAATATTCATAGATGTTTTACCTTTATCAAAATCCATATCACTATGTAAGAACGAATGGGCACTTGCTATTAAATTTTTATTAGTAAGCTCTACTCCTTTAGAAGTTCCTGTCGTACCACCAGTATAAATAATATAACAAGTGTTAAGAGCTCCACCAGTAATCGTATTCATAACGTCACCTTTATATTTTTTCTTCCATTCGTTGTATGAAATAAAGTTAGGTCTTACAGCAAGTTTTTCCTTTAAACTTTTATTTTCAGCAACAGTTTTAGCAAATACTTTTTGCATTTCTTTCAAAATTTTAAAAGGTGATTTGCCTTGTAAACCATTATTTTTACTTTCTTCGTAAAGCATATTTAGTACAGCTACTTTAGGCATTTCTTCCGTTACAGGTACCGTAATAATTTCACTAGTAGGGTTACCTATATCTAAGCTCTTTATAACATTATCAATAATAAATGGCACTTCTGAAACAAAGGTATATTTAGAGTCAGCTAATTTAGTCTTATATGCAATATTTTCTGGGCTTTCATCAAATTTCATGGAATTACTAATCGCTCCCATTTTAGCAAGAGCTAATCCAAAAAAGATTGCCTCAGGAACATCTAAAAAGATAAAAGATACTGTATCATTTGGTTTAATTCCCATAGCTGTTAACTTTTTAATCTTATCATCGACTTCTTTCTTAATATCATTAAGTGTATATTTCCTACCATAATATTCTAAAAGAGGCCAATCATAATCCTTAGCTACTTCAAAAAAATAATCATAAATATTAGTATAATTAGGCTCTATATCTTTATATTCATCCCATTTATACCATTTCTTTTGTGGCTTATCAATTGAAGCGTATCCAGTAAGACTACTTACCTTAACGTTATCGCTTAATAAATTTAAATTTTCTTCTACAAGTTTTAAATTTTCCATTTCTTTCCCCCCTACAATGGTTATAAAAATACTATAACACAAATATAAAAAAAATAAAAGCACAGTACAAAATTATGAAAAACCTGTACTAGCGCTTTCAATGATGTTTACTATAACACACTTATCTAAAAAGTCAAGAAAAAAAGCAACAAGTTTTTGTTGCTTTATTCAGTTTTACAAAATCCTTGACCAGCACCTTCACCTGGATCATAAACTTGACCAGATATAGAACATGATACCTCAGTAATTTTATCTTTTAAAATTCCACCGAAAGTAGTAATAACACCGATAATAACAACTGCAACTAAAGCAATAATTAAAACATATTCTACTAACGCTTGACCTCTATTATTTTTTATACCCATAATATCACCATACCCTTTTAATATAATTTAATTCTATAATGTTTTTTAACATTTGTCAACTTATTATTTCGGCGTTTACAATAGAAAAATAATAGTATTTATGATATATTATGAATGGTGATAATAATGGAACTTATATTAAGAAATAAAAAACTCGTTCTTTACCAAGCCAAAAGTTTCTATCAAAGATTTAAAGGCTTAATGTTAAAAAAAAATATTAACTATGCCATTGTATTTGAAAATTGTAACGGAATTCATACTTTCTTTATGAAAGAAGAAATCGACGTTATCTTAACCGATAAAGATAATAATATACTATATTTATATCCTAATCTTAAACCTTGGCGTATTCTTCTTCCTAAAAAAGATGTTTATAATACTTATGAACTACCTAAAGGTAGTCTTAAAAATATCAATAAAAATAATAAAATCAAGATTACAAATTAATCTTGATTTCTTTTAGAATAAAGACATCCACAATAATTTTGGCGATATAAATTATAAAGATGAGATAATTCAATACTTCTTTTATATCCATCTTTCTTTTTAAAATCAGCATATAAATACTTAGTATCATATTTTTTTTCTAGTTCTATACCTATATCGTTTAATACTTTAGCATTTTTATAAGGACTAATAGATAAAGTAGTTGTAAAGTAATCAAAGTTATTTTCTTTAGCTAATTTAGCCGTCTTTTCTAGTCTTAATCGATAACATAAATGACATCTAGCTCCACCTTCTTTTTCTTCTTCTAATCCTTTTGCTAGTTCATTATATTTATCATTATCATAACTACAATCTAATATTTTTACTTCATTAACGAGTGGCATTTCTTTAATTAATCGCTCTAATTCATTTTTCCTTTTTAAATATTCCTCAATTGGATAAATATTGGGATTATAGTATAACAAGGTTATTTTAAAATACTTGGATAAATATTCTAAAACATAACTAGAACATGGAGCACAACAACAATGAAGTAATAATGTCGGAATAACATTATCCTTTTGTGTTTTCATAATAACAGTTTCTAATTCCACTTGATAATTCATTTTTACCTCTTTTTACTTTTTTTAATATATATTTATTGTTATCTTCTACTACTTCTGGCGATAATAATAATTCTCTTTCACAATTTTCCCCATTATCAATGTTATCAATGGCAGACTCAAAAATATTATCCACTATTCTTTTCAATCCCCTGGCACCTATATTTTGAGAGTATGCTTCTTCAGCAATTTTTTTAATTAAAATTCGTTTATTTATATAATGAACATGAACATTGTCAATTTCTTGCAATGCTTTTTCATATATCTTCAAACTACTAATAGAAGAACGCAATAAAATATGTTCCAAATCTTCTTTAGTTAATTTTCTAACCGGAATACATACTGATATTCTCCCAATTAACTCCGGTATAATTCCATAACGTTTTAAATCCTCATCATCCATGACTTTAGTTTCCATGTTATTTTGATCATTAACAAAACCAATAGGATTTTTATTATTTTCAAAGAAAGAACTAAAAGCTCCACCCAAAATGAAGGTTATGTTAGATGTATCCATAATAAGAGACTTATTTGTTTTATTACTATCATACAAATTATAATGACATCCTTCAATTATTTTTAAAAGTTCTTCTTGAACATCAGTTTTATTAACCGTCTCTCTTGCATCATTTGAAGATAATTTATCAAATTCGTCTAACATAATAATACCATGTTCCGCTTTAGCCATATTATTATTACTAGCTGTATATAATCTTTTTAATATATTCAAAACAGAATCGCCAACATAACCACTCGCTGTATAGCTAGTCATATCCTCTATAATAACGGGAACATCAAAAGCATCAGAAATGCTTCGAATCAATTCTGTTTTACCACAACCAGTAGGACCATATAGTAAAATATTGGATTTTACTCCTTCGTATGAAGAATATTTAAGATTACGTCTAATCGTTCTTATAAGTGTTCTAGCCGCATCATCTTGACCAATTACTCTTTTAGTCACGTTCTCATATATAGTATCAGTATTTAAAAGGTTATCATTATCATCAGAAATCTTTTTAGTGTCCACATTATCAATCTTTAAAACAACCTCTTCTTTACTTAACTGTGTCAATAAATTCTCATTTAAAAATACTTTTTTACCCTTCTTATCATTAAGATTAATAGCGTAACAAAAAACTTTACCTTTATCTTTTTCTAAGACAAAAATGTATTGATCACAAAAATCTTTATATAATCCCGCACATAAATCAACATATTCATAATTATTATAACCATTATTTCGATAATAATTTTTTAAATCTATCTCTGATATCGGAAAACCTATCACTTTTTTCTCACTGTATACCTGACTAAATTTATTTAAAATACTATAATACTGAATGTATTCGTCAACCATAAAATCTCCATTTAAGCTACCTTTAACGATACTATCAGGTCTTAATATAATCTTGTCACCCAATCTAATAGTCTCTAATAAAATCCCATAATACATACTACATCAAAACTCCCTTACAATTGTGTATTATAATAAATGTCATTTTATTTTTCAACTATCTAGAAAAAATAAATCAAAAATCACACTATTTTTTATAATATTGTAAGGTTACCTGACTAGGTGGTATATTACTTTCTATTGTAAAGTTATTAGTTCCTACTTTAGTTCCTATATTAGGTAAACTTATAGGTTCATATATTGATTTTTCTAATTCATATATTATTGTTAATGGTGTTTTTTTACTGGCTTGTTCTTCTAAATAACTTTTCCACTCATTTACATCCTTTACTTTGTTTGTTGTAATCATAAAAGGTTGAGTGCTATTGTAATATATACCATTTCCATCTCTATAATTACAATCGCCTTGACCCAAATAAGTAAATGGAAAATGGGTTGATAATTTGTTAGAATTCCTTTTATCTGTTTTTTCACCAACTAACTCTGCAAAAAACATTCTTGGAATAAAGCAATTTACTGATTTAGAATTTTCAGCTGCTGTCTTATAACAACCCCATTCCTCATCACCAGTGAACTCATACATTCCGACATTTCTTACTATTCTTTTATTTATAAAATCTATGTAATCACTACTATTTCCTACTTTTCTTAATGGTTCATGTCCAGTTAAATCAATTGTTGTCTTATTGTTATTTAATAAATTTTCAATAGTAATTATATTATTTTCACCAAATGACTGGATAGGTAGTGGGTTATCTGGTGCAGGTATTCCATTTTGAATACTATTTCCATATATTATATAATTATTTAAACTCCTTCCACTACTATTATCTAATGTGATATTACTTTCTCCTGTTACTTGAGTTAAGACTGGTCCTTCTATATTTAAGTCTTCACTTGGTATATTTCCTCCTCCATCTTGTTCAAAGGTTGCACTTAAAGTTAAATTATTCTTTAAATCTCCTGGTTGACTTGTCACTTCACTTGAATATCCTATCTCTAC
>CANQDV010000004.1 GCA_947593955.1 uncultured Bacilli bacterium
ATTTCATATTTTAAAGGTATAAAAAAAGAACAAAATTAATATTTGCCCTAAGGCAATTTATAAAATTGTTCCTTTAATTATTTATTAATATTTAATTTTATATAAATTTTAATTTTTTTTGTTTTTCTAATTTATTTTTATAATGTATGGATTATTTGTGGTTCCATCTTCTTTGGTTATTATGAATATAAGTACTTTATTGTTGAACTATAAAAACTATAATTTCTTTATTTTTTGGACAATTATCTGATATTTATCTAAACGTTTTTCTACTCTACCTCTAATAAGTACTACATCCCCACGTTCTATATCCATATTATTTTTATATACATCTGGAAATAAAGTAAAATCCATTGTCGTCACTTCATCACTTCCATAAAGGAAAACCATTTTTTCATTATTTTTCGTTTCTATAACTTTAACTTTATCAATTAGACTAATTGTATCAATAACCTTATTAAAATATTTACCAACATCATTTAATTCCACTGTTTGATATTGAGTCTTATATATCGTAGTTGGATATTCACTTAAATAAAAACCAAATAATTTCTTTTCATTACTCATTAATACTTCCTTAGTAAATTCAGGATATTCTACTATTTCGGGTTTAATAACAAATTCAGGATCTAAATCTTTAGTAAGCGAAGCATAATTTAGCAAAGTGTCCAAATTATTAATTAAAGTATTTCTATTATATCCAAACGAAGAAAAAGCCGAAGCTAATATAAGGTTTTCTATTGTTTTTTCCGATATATTTTTAGTATTTATTTTAGAAATACAATCAAAAATATCTTTAAATTTATCTTTTCTGTTTTGAATAATATCTCTACAAGTTATAATACCAATATTTTTTATATTAGATAATGGATACCGAATACCTTCTTTTTCTACTGTATAATAATTCATACTATAATTAATATCTGGTAATAAAATTTTAATACCTCTAGATCTAACTTCATCAATATACTCTTTTGTTTTAGTTTCACTTCCAATAACTGATGATAATAAATTACTGAAAAAATATTTAGGAAATTTAGCCTTTAAATAAGCCATTTTATAAGCAATAATAGAATATGCCACTGAATGAGCTCTATTAAAACCATAATTAGCAAAATTTAAAATTAAATCAAATACTTTTTTAGCTGTTTCATATGTATATCCTCTATTTATTGAACCATTTATAAATTTTTCTTCTTCTTGTGACAAAATCTCTACTTTCTTTTTACTCATAGCACGTCTTAAAATATCAGCTTCTCCTAATGCATATCCTGCCATTACACTAGCTATCTGCATTATTTGCTCTTGATAAATTATTATTCCATAAGTTGGTTTTAAAATTTCCTTTAAGCTTTCATCTATATAATCAATTGTTTCTTCACCATGTTTTCTTTTAACATATGAATTAATATTGATTGCAGGTCCAGGTCTAAATAAAGCAATGGCAGCAAAAATATCTTCAAAAGAGGTTGGCTTTAAGTTTCTTAAAAAATTACGCATCCCTACTGACTCAAACTGAAAGATTCCTGAAGTATCAGCATTAGTAAAAATTTGTAATGTCTCTTTATCATCTAAAGGAATCTTAGAAAAATCAATACTTACTCCTTCATTATTTTTTATATCATTAATAATATTCATAATTGTAGTTAAGTTTTTTAAGCCTAAAAAGTCCATCTTTAATAAGCCTATTTCTTCAAGATATTCCATAGAATATCCTGTTAAATACATATCTTCACTACTTTTTATTAAAGGAAGAACTTCATCAAGCTCTAATCTACTCATAACAATTCCTGCTGCATGCATTGATGTATGTCTAGGAAAGCCTTCAATAAATGACGCTATTTCATACATCAAAGTAAGTCTTTCATCACTATCAATAATACGCCTAAATTCTTCTTCTTTTTCATAAAAATCTTTTAATTTTAATTTAGTAATGGCAGGTATATGTTTACACAAAATATCTACATCGTGATTACTTATATTTAATACTCTCGATACATCGCGTATAACAAGTCTAGAAGCTAAAGTACCAAAAGTAACAATCCCTGACACATTTTTAATGCCATATTTATGTTTAACATAATCAATTACTTGATCACGATAAATATCAGGAAAGTCTGTATCAATATCTGGCATAGTAACACGTTCTGGATTCAAAAAACGTTCAAAAAGCAAATCATATTTAATAGGATCTATATCAGTAATGCCTAACGAATAAGCAACTAAAGAACCACCAGCACTACCACGTCCTGGACCTACTAAAATATTTTCTTTTTTGGCATATCTAATAAAGTCATATACAACTAAAAAATAATTAGAAAAACCCATTTTCTTAATAACATTTAACTCATATTCTAAACGTTCTTGATATTTTAAAGATACTTGATTTTCTAACCTTTTATTTAAACCTTTAATACTTAAATTACGTAAAAAGGTATCACTATCATTATTTGGCGTTTCATATATAGGAAGCAAATTACCTAAATCAGGAAACTCTAAATTACACATATCAGCAATAATATTAGTATTATTAAGTCCTTCACTACTACTTAAATTAATTACCTCATCTTGTAACATATAATTATAGTGATCAATAAAATCAATATTATCACTAATCGTTTTATTATCTCTAATCATATAAAGATATTTCAAATATTTTGAATTTTCTTTTTTTAAATATAATATTTCATTAATAAAAACACATTTTTTACTTATCTTTTTTAAATATTCTTCTTCTTTAATATCATGAAAGCCTAAATATAAATCAGAATATATGTCTTTTATTTCTTCATATAGTTTAATAGACTCACCAGGAATAATTATTATTAATCCATTATTGAACTTTTGTAAATCTTCAATATTTATAGCTCTTTCATAAGTAATGGTTGATAATTTTATTAAGCTTTTATATCCATTATAATCTTTCGCATACATTAAAAGATGACTATCTTTATATTTTAAATCAAGTCCTACAATGGGCTTTATATTATTTTTTTTACATGCTTTGTAAAAATGCATAACTCCCATCATATTATCATCACATATTCCAATAGCTTTTATTTTACGATATATACAAGTCTCTATCAATTTATCAATGGAAATTAAACTAGACAATAGGGAATAATTAGTCTTTAAATATAAATTAGTAAACATATTATCACCCTCTTTATTTATATTTTACCACGACTTGTTGCAAATTAAAAAAGAAAGTTAAAATGATATGATATTACATTTTTTTTACTTTCTTTTTATTTGATTTATTATTTTCAAGATACTGTTCTAAATCATCAAGACATTTTTGAGGATTATCCATATAATGTGCGAAAGATTTAACTCTATCATCTTTTTTTAACTTAGCTATTATAGTTTCAAACTTACAAGAAATTGATTGCCTTGAAACTCCAAGTTTTCTAGCTATTTCAGAATAACTCATACATTCATTTCCATTCAAGCCAAAATATAATTCTAATATTAGTCTCTGGATAGGTGTTAAACTACTATTATCTAAAAAGTTTTTAACTTGATATTTTAGAAATTCCTCATCTACTTTATATTTAGTAGTAATTGAAGGTTCATTTTCTTCTTCAATTAATTGTTCTAGACTTAATGGATAACTTATTTTCTTAAATTTCATTATAACTTCTGGAATTGTATTTAATTTGCATGCTACTTCATCTACAGTAGGAATACGCCCTAATTCATTTCTTAAAGATTTTATAGCAATCCTATAATTTCTAAGGCAATGTGGAACAAGTTTAAATTCATTACCAAATTCAAATCTATTATGATGACGTTGCATGCAAAGAAAAGCATAATCGCTAAAATTAACTCCTTTATCAAGATCAAATGAATCAATGGCTTTTAATAAAGATATATTTGCCTCTTGTGCTAAATCTGATTTTTGATCATCACTAAACAAATTATCAGAGAAATAATCAACCTGATGATTAATAATTTCCTTATTCATAATAGCCAAAGTATTTCTAGCATCAATATCCCCAATATTTGCCTTTCTTAGCAATTTATTCTCTTCAAATAAAGATAAAGGCTCTAAATCAGGTAATTCATTTTTATATTCATCATCAGTATAATCATAATAAGATTCACCATTATTTATATTATCAAGTAAAATATTACTAATAATACAATAAGATTCAATCATGGAAGTAGTTAAATCATTATTAAATAACATATAAGAATTTTCACTTTGAATAATATCTTCTTCATTCTCAGTAATAATTTGGAAAATATTATGAATTGTCTCATTATTATCAACAAGTTCTCTTATTAAATCTACTGGTGGAGTATAATTTATATCTGAAAAAAACTTAGTTAATACATCAAGACCATTAAGAGCTTCATCATAACTTTGTACTTCATCAATTCTTTCTTCTAAATAATTAGATACGATTGCTAGAGCTTTGTCAGTTGTCATCATTGATTTAATATAATAATTAATTACAAATTTTAAATCAGATAAAAAATATTGTCTCCTTCTATCTTCATCAATACAATCAATATATTCTGAAGTCTTTTGAATAGTGCTCATGACAATAGCATCATAAGTATCTTCATCAATCAAGGCATAGCTATAATAATCATATTGTTCTTGGATTGTTGAAAAAAACAAGCAATATAAATCTTCACACATTGTATTTGCATTTTTTTTGCGTCCCATACTTCTTCACCTTTCGTTTTGTACGTTTTATAATAACACACAATAAAAAGTTTAGCAATTAAAAATTAAAGAAAAAAATTATTTGACTATTATTTCAGAATATGATAAAGTTATTAAGCAAGTATTATTAACTGAAGGAGGGAAATATATGGCAATTAACATATCAAACAGAAAACCAAATTGTAAAGCTAGAGAAAGATCACATGCATTAAATACAACTAATCGTAAACAAAAATTAAATCTTCAAGTAGTAAGATTATCAGATGGAACAAAAGTTAGAATATCTGCTAAAGAAAAACGAAGTTTATATAAAGATTTCGATGTAGCAGCTTAATTAAAAACAGTAACAAAAAAATCTTAGTAATCAAATAGATTACGGTTCTATAATAAACAGTGTTGGCGAAAAATTCACAACACTGTTTTTAATATATAAAATATATAAAAAAGACATAAATTTGATACAATGTAATTAACAAAAAAAATTGAAAGGAACCAAACTTATGTCCATAAATAAATTATATACTAAATTTATTAAATATTGAAGATAAAAATATCTTTATAAACAATGGCATTATAGAAGGTACTGACAACTTAATTAAAACGCTTAAAATAATTGCTTTTGGTTATAAAAATTCAATCACTTTATATCTAGAATATTCTTAATTAAAGGCATTATTAAAGGATGATTTTCATCATCCTTCATATTTTAATTCATTTATCAAATTTATTGTTTACCAACACTATTTGACAAAGAACCCTTTTGTTCATTTCTTTATAAGATTATTATATTATTTTTTATGTTTTTGCTTGTTCATTGCTTTTTCTATTCTTTTTAATTCTAAGTTTTCATTAATTCTTATAGGTATATTTTCCCTTTTCTTAATTAAAATAGTTGATATAATAAAAGATATTAAAGGAAAAATAGCATTTAGCTTAATAGTTAATGATAAAATAGCTAAAACAATTGTTAAAATGCAAAAAACCATTATAAATCTTCTTAAGATTTTTCTTGTCTTTAAATTTTTTATGTTTTGATCATCTGTTAATTTTAATTCACTCATTTATACTCCTAATACAATATTGCTATTAAAATAATTCCAATAATAGAAATCAAAATAAAGACAATTATAGGAGCATATGATGTTTTAGCTGCTTCTTCATTATAATTTGTATTTTTGGTTGGATACGTTCCTAATGTTTTGGAATATTGATTAGATTTTTCATTATTTAAACTTTCTTCTTTAGGACCATATTGTTTTAAATTATTATCAACTTCATTTACTATAGGAGATGGATAATTATTTAATCTCAAATATGTATTATCATTAGATAAAGCTTCATAACTAGCACTTCCATTATCAAAGAATACTTTTTTAGTACCTTCAGTATCAACAACAGAATTTTCTCCAAAAGCTTCAGTCATTTTTGGCAAAACTGTGCTGTCAAAATCTTTACCATCATTGACAACAATTGTTTCTCTTACTCCATCAGAACTTGATAAATGAACAATACGTTGATTGGGAGTAGATTCAGGAATATCTACTTGAACTATAGCCATATTACTTGGATCTTTTACATCATTAATAAAGTTTATTATCTTTCCGTCTTCTTCACTATAGTGCTTATTATTATAATTTATGTCAACATCAGATATACCATTGTCAGTATCTTTGACTTCGTCTATTTCATTAATGCTTTCTGTTACTTTATCTAATTTAGAACCTTCCATATTTCTATCATCAGTATTTAATTCGTAAACATTACCACCACGATCTTGTTTTACTTCATAACCCATAAGCTCTGCTAATTCAATAGCTTGTTCTTTTGAATCAGTAATTAAATAGAAAGATTTTTCACCATTTTTATGGGAATAACCAACTTTAAAATTTTCATTAGGAATATTAGGGTCATCATTTACAAATTTATCTTTTAGAGTTTGCAACTCTTTAGGCATTATTGCTTCATAATCTTTATTTTCATCAGTATTTTTTAAGATTTCTTGTACTTTGCTGAACATAACTTGACCACGTTTAATTAATTCTTCTTGGGATAATTCATTATCAGCTAAAGATATTGTTAAAACTTCTTGTTTAGTTGCTCCATTTCTTTTTAAATTTACATCGAGATTATTCTCATTCTCAGGATATAATTGTAATAGCAAATTATCAATATAAGGTTTACTTACTTCATCTAATTCTAAAGATATACTAGGATTATTATTTATTCCAGGATTACTTGCTACCACCTTAATTCCTTGATATGCAGCATAAGATTTAAGCGCTCCTAAAATGACATCGTTCTCTAATGATATACTTTCATCTATATCTATTAAATCATCATTATTTGATGCATAATTTGAAGAAGACTCAATTTCATCATGATCTTGTTCCATAATGCTAGATATTTCTGGTTTCACAAAACCTTCAAATGGTTTTTCTTCTTTAGGGACATTGCTATCTTCTTTCGTTTCTTCCATAGTTACATCATTATTTTCGATTATCGTTTTTAAATTTTCTCTAGATTCTAAAGGGACTGTTTCAAGATTAGATAACATTTCTAAAACATCTCGAACATCATTAAATTCATACTCTGATAATGACTTTATTATTTCATTAAAATTATCAGCACCAACTTTTCCATTTTTAATAAGTTCAATTATTTCCTCTTTAGTATATTCACGAATCATACACTCACCTCTACTATAATCAATAATAACATAAAAAAATAAAAAATGCATTAAAAATAGGCAAAAAACTAAAAAAAGTATGATTTACATTTGTTTTAACTCATACCATACATGTTTTAATTGCTCAATCCCCCTACTTTGTTCTATAATTATCGATTCAGCCAAACGCTTTAATCTTGGATCAATATTATATAATAGTAAGTTGTTACACATAGCTATTGCTCCTTCATGATGAGGAATCATCTCACTTATAAAATTTAAATTGATATTAGTACTTTTAAGACTATTATTCATTCTATATAGCATTTCTTTAGTAATTTTAAAATAGTTATTTAAATATTTACTTACAGCATTATTAGAATTTATATAATCATGTGTCGTTAATAATATGCTCTGCATAATTTTTATTCCCGATGTCTGCGTTCTTATAATATTATTAGCAATTCTTTTTAACGAATCATTAACATTATAATTAAGTAAATTCTGACACATATATATTGCTGCCTCATGATGAGGAATCATGCATCTTATAAAATCAATTGTAATATTATTAGTTAATATAGGATTTAACATTTTATTTCTCATATTATTCAAAATATAATCAAAGTGCATCAAATAATTTTTAACATCATTCATTGTATTTTTATCATTCATAAAAAAACATCTCCTAACTTATCATATTTAAAAAGTTAAGAAATGTTAAATTTGTTAAGCAATATTTTCCTTAAAATCAATATTTATATTGCCTATTCCTCCTTCAATTCTTATATTCTTATTGCCAGTACCATAAGTAGTATTATTACTAACTTCTTGACCATCTATTTTTATGGAACCAATCCCTCTAACAGGAATAATTCTATAGTCATCAATAACTCCTTCAAGCATCAAGTTAACTTCTCCTATTCCACAATCAATTTTACCATTAGAATTTATTAAAGCTTCAATAACCGTTTTTCCAACATCAGCATCTAAATCAATATACCCAAAAGAAGTATTTTTAATAGTAGTAAGTCCTACTCCACCTTCTATATTGGCATTATTAAATTGCGAATTATTTATAGTTAATGATCCAGCTCCTTGATCAATTTCTAAGTTATTGGCAGAAATATTATTAATATCAATCTTTCCTGCCCCATTATCTATTTCTAGATTATTTAATATAGTGCCACTTGGAATATAGATAGTTATTTCTCCACTAGAATTATTATGAAAAATCCAAGTATCTTTTTCTTCTATTTTTAACTCGCCATTTCTTTCTTTAACTGAAAATCTCTTACTGACATTTTCTGCATCAACCATAAACTTATCTCCATCTTTTAAGATAAGATTATCTACTTTCAAATCAATAATAATATTATCAATATAAGTATATTCCTTATTGACATCTACACCATTCTTGTTTCCCAAAGAAACATTACTAAATAAAGAGATAGCCCAAAGAATTCCTCCTATAATATTAATAATTATTATACATCCCAAACAAATGGCACCAATTTTAATAATTTTGTGTGAATTACTCATTTTATATCAACACCACCAAACATACAAAAAGCATCAATATATATTGTGTTCTTATTATTTTTTTCATTATTAATTTTATTGTCAACACCTCCAAATACAGATGCCGACTTTACTAAAACGTTTACATTTTTGGGTACTAATATTTTGACACCGCCAAAGATACAACTTGTTTTTATTACTACATCATTATCAAATATCGCATTACGTAAATCTAAATCTACTCCTCCAAAAACAACATCCACATTAGCGCCTTTAAAAACATTATCAACAACTACTTTTTTTGATGCAAAAGTAGCTATATAATTATCTAAATTTTCTATTTCTACTTTTTTTATTTTGTCAGTAACACTTCTTTTAACCACATCATTAAAAATCAAAGAAATACCTATAGATACTAAAATAAATGGTACAATCAATTTTAAAATTATTTCCAAGTTAATAATCCCTTGTATGGATAATAACAATACTAAACCGATAATAAAACCTATAAAGTACCCTAGTTTTGAACTCTTAGTAATTAGTCCTATAAAACAAGGTATGATAATAAACAAAGTCCACCATCCATCAAAAAAGATATTAATATTAGCTATACCTAAAGAATTAAGTCCTATTATTACTCCAATTATTATTAAAACTAATCCCCATAATACTTTATTAAATTTATTCATAAAGCCTCCTTAAAACATTACATCAATATACTCTTTTACCATTTTCCACATGATTATCAGTACTAAGTAATATTACTCCCCCAGGAGAAGCAACACCTAAAATTCTTACTTCACTTTTTACTTCTGATATTTTAATTGGTTCAAAATTAATTACAGCAATTACTTGTTTATTTATTAAATCTTCCTCACGATAATACTCGGTTATTTGAGCTGATGACTTTTTAATACCTATTTCCTTACCAAAATCTATTTCTAATTTATAAGCTTTATGTCTTGCTCCTTTATTAATACTAGCACTTATAATTGTACCTACTCTCATATCAATTTTTTCAAAATCTTCTAATTTTATCATTATTACACTCTTTAATCCTTTAAATTATTATACTAAGTTTTATTCATATTCAACAAGTCATATACCACATTTATTTTCATTATTTTACACCAAGTATGCAACAACATTCCACATGATAAGTATTAGGAAACATATCGGCTATAAAGAATCTTTTTACTTCATAATTAGTCATTAATGTTTTTAAATCTCTTACTAAAGTAGAAGGATTACATGAAATATAAATAATATCTTGGGGGTTAATTTGTAAAATACTATTAATACTTTTCTTATCGAGACCACTTCTAGGAGGGTCGACAATTACTAAATCAATATTTCTAAATTCACTTATTCTATTTTCAACTTTATCACAAATAAATGATACATTATTTACTTTATTAATTTCCTTATTGTAGTTTGCATCTTCCACAGCTTCTTCTACTATTTCAATACCCACTACTTCTTTTACATAATTAGCTATAACAATACTTATAATACCTGTTCCACAATATAAATCTAAAACTTTATTATAATTTTTATTATTAATATAAGAAATAACTTGGTTAAAAATATTAGTGAATACTTCAGTATTTATTTGAAAGAAAGAATTAAGAGAAATTCTAAACTCTCGATCTAAAACTCTATCTGACACATAACCTTTACCTTTAATTAACTTCTTATTTAAATAAATAACATCACAATTATTAAATATATTTAAGGTACTTTCTTTAGAAATATTTCCTATAATACTTAATAATATTGCATCATGACTTTTAATAATAACTTCTTTTATATCATAGCTAGATACCATATCATTTAACTTACCTATTATTTCGTTTATTTCTTTTTTAGCAATAACACACTTTTCAATAGCAACAAGGCTTTTACTCTCTTCTTCATAATACCCTATTTTACCATCTATAACATGAAGTGTCACTTTATTACGATAATGATAAGGATGAGAACCTTCTATCCATTCTATTTCTATATCTAAACCTAAGTTTCTTTTTAGTAAATCTTGAATTTTCTCTTGTTTAAATGTTAACTGTTTTTGATATTCTAAATCGATTAATGGACATCCTCCACATTTATCACTATAAGGACACTCTCCTACTCGTTCTACTTTGTTTATATATTTTACTACTTGACCATCAAAATACTTTTTCTTATCACTCACAATTTCTACTGAAACAACATCACCAGGTAATGTCTTAGGAACAAAAATAATTTTCCCATTTATTTTCGCCATACCTCTTGCAAAGTGATCTAATTTTTCAATTTTTACTTTATACATCATAATCATTTCCTTATTCTTTTTTATACCAATAATATATTTCCATCATTATATCATAATTTTTACCTCTTATCTATTGTGAATAAAAAATGTTAAAAAACTAATACTATAATTAACGGAGGAGAATATGAATAATCTTATACAAGATATCAAAAATAAATGTGGAAATAGTGATGATATAGTAATACGTCAAATTAAGATAAATACTAAAGAAATATACTTAATCTTTAATGAAGTTTTATGTAGTGGAAGTGATATTAATGATTTTATATTAAAAGACTTATCTAAACTAGTATTAAGAAACAATAATAGTGATTTGTATTCTCTTATATTAAATACTATAAATGGTAATAATGTTAAAGAATTAAATAATGTTGAAGTAATTGACCATATTTTTAAGGGCTTTTGTATTATTTTAATAGATAATAATTTTATTGCTATTGAAATGAAAGCTGATTTAGATAGAGGTATAAATAGTACTGACAGTGAAGTATCAATAGTGGGTCCTAAAGACAGTTTTAATGAAAATTTTAATACTAATTTAGGTCTTATAAGAAGAAGATTAAGAACTAATGAACTTTATTTAAAAACGATGTTTATTGGTAAATGTAGTAATACTAAAGTTGGTATTTGTTATATGAATAATATTGCTAATGATTCTTTAGTAAATGAAGTTATGAATAAATTACAACAAATTAACACTGATGGTATTATTGATTCTGGATATATAAGAGAAAAAATTATAAAAAAAGATCCTTTATTTCCTACCATTAATATTACTGAAAGACCAGATACTGTATCTCAAGCATTATTAGAAGGAAAAGTTGCTATCGTTGTAGATAACTCACCATATGTATTAATTATTCCTACTTTCTTTATTGATTTTCTTCATACACCTGATGATTATTATCAAAAACCAATTAATACTACCTTTATTAGAATAATTAGACTTTTAGCATTCATCATTGCTATTTTTTTACCAGCTTATTATGTCAGTATTACTACTCACAATACCTCTTCTATTCCTATCAATTTATTAACAAACTTTACCTCCCAACGCCTAACTGTACCCTTTCCTGCTTTTATTGAAGCATTAATTATGATAATAAGTTTTGAAATTTTAAGAGAAAGCGATACAAGAATTCCCTCAAAAATGGGAACATCAGTATCTATATTAGGAGGATTAGTTATAGGTGATGCTGCTGTAAGTGCAGGTATTATTTCTCCTATTATGATTATAGTAATTGCCATAAGTGCCATATCAGGATTAATATTTACAAACAACGCTTTAACTTCCACAATCAGATATTATCGTATTATTTTATTAATTATTGCTACTTTCTTTGGAATATATGGGATATTTATTGGTCTTTTATTTTTAATCATTAATTTATGTAGTATTACTTCTTTTGGATTTCCTTATATGGCTCCTTTCTCACCATTTGTCAAATCAGAAATGAAAGATGCTATTATCAAATCCAAAAAAGATAAACTCGATAAAAGAAATCCTTTACTAGCTAAGAAAAATATGATAAGAGGGCAAAAATGAAAATATTAAAATTATTAATTATTATTTTATTAAGTTTTAGTATGACAGGATGTGTAAGTTATATGGAATTAAATGAGTTAGGAATTATTGATATGATTGTTATTGATAAAAATAATGATAATTATATTGTAACTATTAATATGTTAATACCTAATCAAGACGATTTAGAAAATAAAGAAGTATATACAGCTAGTAATATATCTATTGATGAATGTTTAAATGATTTCTATTTAAAAACGAATAAGAAAATATCTTTTACTCATTTAGAATTAATGGCTTTAACTTCTAATATTAAACAACAAGAATATGATGAGATAATTAATTTATTTTTAAATAGAGTTGATGCTAGAAATACTTTTAGTACAATTATTGTCGATGAACCTAGTAATATTGTAGATTATAAAGCTAAGGATATAAATGAACTAATCAATATTAATAGCGAAGAATATGGATTAGTTAGTATTAAACAGTTTGATAGTATTATTAAAGATATTTTAGAAATGAATATAAGCTATATTCCTAAAATAAGTTTTAAAGATTCTCCTTCTATTCTAGGATATCAAAGTGTTTATAGTAGTAACAGTGATTTATCTAAAGAAGAAAGCCTAGGGTTTAATTTTATTACTAATCAAATAAAGCAATCAAAATTTAATAGCAATAATATGGGATTTAAAATAGATACTTCAAATACGATAATAACAGTTAATAAGAATGAAATTAACATTAATATTACCTCTACTTATCAAATAACAAGTAATAATTCTAATACTCAAGATGAACACAAAATACAAAAGATATATGAAGATGAAATCAATAACTATATTAATGATTTTATTAATAAAAATCAAAATAATTATTTTTTATCTTTAATTGAAAAATATCAAAATAATTATTATAAAAAAAATCAAAAGATAAATATTAAATATAATATTACTTTTAATTCTACTAGAATAAATAATTCTAATATAAAAGGAGGCTTTCATGAATACTAATAGTAAAACATCTCCCCTAGGTTTATGCTTTTTATCAACTTTTCTTTATCGCTCTTTTTATGTTATTGGTTTATTTAATATAATTATTTCTATTTCCAAAAGTGATTCTCTTTTTAGTGTTATTATTGGAAGTATAATTGGTTTCGTTTTCTTATTTATTTATTTTTATTTAAATAATCATTTAGAAGAAAATAACATCTTTGAAAAAATAAATAAAACATTTCCCAAAGTTATATCTGACTTATTTATTGTTATACTTATTATTAGTTTTATGATAATAAGTAGTTATAATCTATATAATTTAGCTCTTTTTATTAATTATAATCTCTTAAATGATATAAGTATTATTCCTATTAGTATTTTGTTATTATTATGCATAACTTATCTCTCTATTAAAGGAATTAATACAGTTATAAGAACAAGTGGTATTTTAATATTTATTTGGATTTTTTTAGTTATTATTTCTTTTTTAGCTCTTGTCAATTATAGTAACCCATCGAACTTATATCCTTTTTTAGTTAATAATCCATTAAATATATTTAAAGGAGGAATATATTATGGAGTTATTTCTATTACTCCTCTTTTGATGTTATTATTAATACCTAAAAATAAAATAGAAAATAATAAAAGATATCAAAAGTATATGTTAATAACTTATATTATTAATGCTCTTTATTTTATTATTAATTTAGTCTTGATATTATCTATTCTTGGATATAAATTTACTAATATATTAAAGTATCCTGATATTATTATTTTACAAAAGGTTTCTCTTTTAAATTTTATCGAAAGAATTGAAGACTTATTGTCTTTTAAATTAATGTTTGATGGATTTATCTTTTTAAGTCTAGCTATAATATATATAAAAGAAGGTCTTATCAACGTCTTAAAGATAAAGTCAAATAATAAAATCATATATTTTATTAGCATTGCTATTATTATATGTTCTTTATACCTACATTTAACTAATATTGAATTTACTATTCCCTTTATGATATCCATTTTAATAATTCATTTTTTCCTCTTAATTTTTATAAAAATTAAGAATTTCACTAATAATTCACAATAATATTTTATAATTAAAATGTATTGATTTATTCAATATAAAAACCTACTTAGCTCTCACCAAAGTAGGTTTTTTATTTGATTATTTAACAACATATTTAGCTACATTGGATTTCAAAGTTGTTATTACTGGAGTAGCTTTTTTATTAGTTGCATTAGCTAAACAAGTTTCACCTTCATAGTTTGTTTTTCCATTAGTATATGAATCACTATCAGTTGGATTCGTACATTTAACCTGTGTATCAGATACTTTGTCCATTAACCACATATTGTATTTTGTAATAGAAGTTACTGGTTCAATATTTTTATTAGTTTTATTTAAATATTGTGCCTTATCTATGGCATTAATCTCTTCTACACGAGCTAACCTTATATCTAATCCTTTATCACTTCCACCAGCACCAGTTATAGAATCTCTAATGCTAGGTAATAATGTATTATTTAAATAGTATCCTATATTATTTTTAGAATTTTTATCGTAATTCGCGCTACCAGTTGTATCAAAAGCCATAGTTGGTATATCAAATGTTTTATCTGAATCGTCATATAATAGTGTTACATATTCTTTATTTGTATCACTTGTTTCTGTAACATACCAATTAGATCCACCTTTTAGTGAAACATAATCACCAGCACTAAAATATGGATAAACTGGCATTATTTCCGGTCCATCAATTCCACTAGGAGGATCTGCTTCATAAGACGGTCCCTCAATAGGTGGTGAACCAGCAGTAGTTTGAGTTTGCCAATAAATGATATTTACGTTTAAACTGACCCTCATTACTCTACAAGGAATAGCAACTCCAGGGCACCAAGCCATTCCACTAATTGGGATTTCGTTGAATATATATAGTCTTATTACATTAGACCCTCGCGGGGTAAGATGCATAGAATTCCAACTCATGGTTGGGATAGCTACAAATCTAGTGTCTAGATTGCTAACTGTATATAAATTGCGTACAGGTCCAGTACCAGAAGTAGACGATAAAGTTGATTCATTTTTTGCAATACCACCACTTAACAGGGTTTTATAAACTACACTATTACTTTCAATCCTTGCAAGTTGGTAAGATGCAGTTTTACTATTTATAGTTGCTGTACATTGTGCACCATAACTGCCCGCACTAATTAATACATCCATACTCACCTTTACAGTAGCATATCCTGATGATGGACTATCTTGAGAAACACTAGAACTTTTGGATAAAATATTAACATATGTACTTGAAGAAGTACTACAACTCAAAGATACAGTCATATCATTACCACTACCACCAGATGGTGAAGAAGTAGCTGTAGCACCAACTTCAACAGATGCAGATAAAGCGGCATAACCTAACGACATTATAGTTATAAATACAATAATGGATAATGTTACAATTACTTCTCTATTAATTTTAAAAATATTACGTAATTTCATATCATCACCATCCTATCATTCTTATAATATATATTATACATTTAATTATTTATTTTTGCAATATGAATAAATTCATTATTTATAATTATAAGGATTTGACAATATTTCTTATCTTTTTTATTACCTTCTTTTCAATTCGTGATATATATGATTGACTAATACCTAATAAATTTGCTACATCCTTTTGAGTCATCTCTTGACCTGTTATTAAACCATATCTTAAAACCATTATTTCCCTATCTCGTGGATCTAATTTATTTATTTCATCGATAACAATTTTTTTATCTATATCATCTTCTAATCCTTTAGTTACAATATCAGGATCGGTTCCTAAAATATCCTCTAAGTGCAATTCATTTCCTTCGGGATCATAACTTAATGATTCATCAAAACTAACTTCCGTTCTAACTTTTTTATTTTTCCTTAAATACATAAGTATTTCATTATCAATACATCTGGATGCATAAGTTGCTAACTTAATATTTTTATCCATACTGTAGGTTTTTATACCTTTTATAAGTCCTATTGTACCAATACTAACTAAATCTTCTAAATCAACTTTAGTATTCTCATATTTCTTTGCTAAAAAAACAACTAACCTTAAATTATGTTCTATCAATTTATCCCTAGCCGTTAAATCACCATCATTAGATAACATCAAATAATACTCTTCCATATCTTTTGATAGGGGCTCTGGTAATTTATCAGTTGCTCCTACATAAAATAAAACACTACTTCTTTCTAATATTTCCCCTATTATTAATAAAATACTTATCATTTTATTCCTCCTATTAAATCATTATGTAATAACATATTTACTCCTTCAATATCAAAACTTTTATTACTTACTCCCACTAAGATATTTTTCATTTCATAATTGTTATCAATTACTATCTTATCTGCTGCAAAACATTTTAATATACTATTACTACTTGCCGTTTTATAGGGAACTATAATACTATTATCATAATCCAAAACGATATCACTACTATTTATTAATATTACTGGTCTATGTTTATAAGGATCATATAAACGATTACCAGTATCAAGAAAAGCTATAAATTTATATACTTTATTATTCCAATAAAGATCTACTTTATAAAAGCTATTATATTTATTTTTCATCTTTTTCATACTTTTAATATAATAATAAATAATGATAGGACTTATAAACAATAAGACTACCATATTAATAGAAAAACTACTATCCATAAATATAAAACCATTATTATGATAATTAATTTGAATATCTATTAAATATAATCCACCTCCTAAAATAATACTTGATAAATATAAATATAATAAGTTATTAATAAAATATTTAATATTTTTAAATGAAAATGTGACTATAACCATTAGAATACTTATAAGTAATTTAAATATAAAAAGTAAAAAATTATTTAAAGAAATAAATAAAAAGATAATAGATATTCCCCCTACAATACTACCTAGTATTATTCTATATATTTTAATATTTCTTTTTAAAATGATAGATACTGATAACAATAACAAAAAATCCATGGCGATATTTAAGAATATAACTAAATCAACATATATTTTCGTATTATCACCACCACAATAATAATATAAAAACGACACCGTATATTGTGTCGAATTTTATTCATCTAATAAATCTTCTAATAAAATAATTTTATATCCTTTTTGATTTAGATAATTAATAATAGAAGTTAATTCTCTTACTGTACTAATATCATTTTTTAAAGAAATAATGGAACCAGATACGACATTATTTTTAATATCGCTATATGGAAAAGTAGAAGTAATAATATTAGGTACTATCGAATGCATTTTATTTTTTTTACAATTATTCATTATTTCTTCATTTTCTACTTCTGTATAACAATATTTAGCTTTAGTATTGATAAGCATCTTTAAACTTTTATTAATTTTATTTAACTCATCTTTAGAATAGTCATTAGATAAAACTTCTAAGGCATGACCATTTAAATATATTTTTTCAATAATATCGTAATCATTATATAAAATATCTTGACTTATAACAAAAGTAATTTTGGTATTCTTATCTTTTAAAATATCTAATATTTCATCTAAATAAGAAGTTGTCGTTAATTTTAATAAAAGACTTACACTTTGTTTATTATCGTTACCAACGGTTATATATTTATCATATGTATTGCTAGAACTAAAAGAAGGCTCTACTTCTTCAAAAACTAGTAAACTGGTATTAAATGAACCATATTTTTTCATTTTTTCATAGCTTTTATCCACATTAACTTTAATTCCACTAATTCCAGGAATAATATTATTATCAACTAAAACCGCGTTTACTGGTTCTTCTTCATAATTGCTAGATACATTAATAATTTCTTGCATTATAGGATCATTTCTTTTAACGATATCTACTGCACTATCAGTATAATAAAAACTAAAACATATAAGAGCAAAAGCACCCATACATGAAAAAAATTTCTTCATCATATACTCTTCACCATTAAAAGTATATGAAAAGAAATTATATAATTTCTATAAATTTGCTAAAAACAATTCAAATATTAACTTAGGATTATTATTACCTGTCTTAATCATATAATCTAATTCAAAAAAATAATCTAAATTCGTCAATAAAACTTTACTACTATAACTGTATCCTTTTTCGATTGCTAATTTAACTCTATAGGGATGAACATTTAATATACTTGCTATTTTATCTTCTTTATTACCCTGTTTTAATAATTCTTTTGAATTATACATAAGACGGAACTGATCAGACACCATGACAATAATTTTATTGATATCTTCTCCTCTATTAATTAAATCATTCATAATACTATAAGCTTTCTTTTTGTTTTTAGAAACAATAGCATCTATTAAATTAAAGATATTATCATTAGTTAATTTTATTACTGCTTCGTTAATGTCATCTATTGTAATTATTTTATCGTTAGCTTTATAGTTTTTTAGTTTTTCTAATTCATTAAGTATTCTTTCATTATCATTTTCACAATAATTAATAAAATATTTAATTGTTTTAAAATCCATCTTATAATCTTCTAAATTCTGTTTTAGTAAATCGTCAATAATGATATCCCCTTTTAATATACAGTTCTTATCTATCAATTTAAGAAGTTTCTTTCTAGAGTCAATCTTATCACAAATAAGAATTAAAATATTATCTTTATTAGGATTAGTTAAATATTTTTCTAATTCTTCTTCATTATGACTAACTGCTCCTTTAGGTTTACTACCAGTTAAAAAATAAGCATTATCACACACGATAACTTTGTTAGTAGATAAAAAATTATATGTATCTAAATCTTCTATTACTACACTTATAGGAGTCTCTAACAAGTCATATTTAATTATCATATCTGTAGATAAGTTATTTTTCTTTAGAATTTCATTTATTTTGGATTGAATAACGACGTAATCACTAGATTCAATAATATAATTATGCATGTACACCTCCTAAAGTAAGTTCTTATCTTTATTATATCATGCATAATTTAATTTGTTACATAATATTAATTATTGAATTTTTCAATCAAATTAATAAATTCATTTTTTATTTGTTCTAATCGTTCAATAGTTACAGCTTCAAATCTAGCAGTAATGTTAGGTCCCGTGTTACTACATCTAACAAGGGCCCAACCATCATCAAAAGTTACTCTGATACCATCAATATCTAAAATATTATATCCTTTACTAATACAATAATCTTTTATTTTATCGACAACGGCAAATTTTTTATCGTCGCTAGATGCAAACTTTAATTCGGGAGTAGATTCGTAATGTGATATCCCATCTAATAACTTACTTAATGGCTTATTAGTATTAGATAAAATCTCTAATAACCTAAGTCCTGCATATAATCCTGAATCGAATCCTGGCCATCTATCCCTAAAATAAACATGTCCTGAATATTCTCCTCCAAAAGGTAAATCTTCTTCTTTTACTTTGGCTTTAGTATATGAGTTACCCGTTTTATAACAAATACTTTCTCCACCTAATTTTTTTATTTCATCATCTAAGGCTTTAGAACATTTAATGTCATATAAGAATTTTTTCTTCTCTACTTTATTAATAATATCTCTAATTATTATTATCATATATTTATCAGTAGATATATAATGTCCTTTTTCATCGATTATTCCGACGCGATCACCATCTCCATCAAAACCAATACCTATATCGGCATCTAATTCTAAAACTTTACGTTTTAATACTTCTAAATTTTCTTCTACACATGGATCGGGATGATGATTAGGAAAACTAGGATCTGATTCTCCATATAACACTTCTAAATCTAAAGGAAAACGATAATAAATATCTTTGGCTATACAAGTAGTTGTACCATTACCTAAATCTAATACTACTTTTAGAGGCCTATTACCTAATTTAATAGAAGATAGCATTAAATTAATATACTCTTCACGAATATCATATTTAGTTAATAATCCATTACCTTTAACGAACTCCCCTTTTAAGGTAAAATCTCTAAATTCTTCAATCATTTCTCCTCTAGCATTACCACGTTCATCAAAAGCCATTTTAAAACCGTTATCATCTTTAGGATTATGACTAGCAGTTACCATTATTCCACTCGGTATGTTTTTTAATATACAAGCATAATAGTACATTGGAGTAGTAACTAATCCAAGATCAACAACATCAACCCCAGTAGATAATATCCCTTCTATTAAAAAAGTAGCTAATTCTTCTGAAGAATAGCGATTATCACGTCCTATAATACATTTATATTTACCTAATTGTTGAATATAGGTACCAAAACTTTTTCCAATTACAAAAGCAACATCTTTATTGATATCTATTGGGTATTTTCCTCTAATATCATATCCTCTAAAAATATTTGTATTTATTTTCATAAATCCTCCTATTGAACTCTAGTTGTTGTACATTGAAAAGCGTTATTAGTATAATAATCTAATTGTTCAGCAATAACTTTTTGATGATTTGAAAGTGAGGAAACATTACTAAAATCATTTTTAGAATAATCGATTTTTATAATATATACATTTCCGTTTTCTTCAAAATCAACATTATTAATAAGTTTGAATTGCTCATATTCTTCTAATAAAATAGTATCTTCAGGTAATGCTCCTTCTACTGATTGTACTTCGTATCTAAATGTTGCATCATGTATTTTTTCTTCATAATAGTTAGCATCAATATTAGTCAATATTTTATAATCGACAAAGTCTTCGGTTTTATTACAGCTCAAATTCATAATTGTCGGCAATGATGGTTGTGGAGAACTTGGTTCCTCTTCTTTAAAAATAACCCTAAAAAGCGGTGGTAAAATAATAAATAGTAATAATATAAATATTCCTAAATAACAAAGTATTTTAATACTACCTGCATCATCTTTCATATTAGCCTCCTATACTATTATATAGTAACACATTTTATAATAACAAACAATAAAATTTGTTTTAATTTATAACGAAAAAAGCCTACATTTTTATGTAGACTTTTCAATATTATTTATTTAATTCTTTTAATAATTCAATTACTTTACGTACTTCTAAATCGTACTTAATCATATCAATACCACCAAACATTTTTAAAAATTCTTCTTTGTTCATTTGGTATTTTTCAGATAAATTATCAGCTTCTTTATCAGCTTCTTCATCAGTAATCTCTATTTTTTCTAAAGCAGCTATTTCTTCTAACATCAAACGATATAAAACATGTTTATAAGCTTCTTTTTCTAATTCTTGTTTTAAATCTTTTTCACTTGAATGTGTAAATTGATAATATAAATCTAAAGTAATTCCTTGCATTTTTATTTGTTCTTCAAATCTATGTAATAATCTGTCAACTTCTTCGTCAACCATTTCTTCTGGAATATCCACTTCTGTATTTTTTCCAACAGCTTCTAATAATTCATCAACATATTTGTTTTCATTTTCCATTTCTTTATGAGCTTCAAGATTGCTTTTAATCTCTTCCTCTAATGATTTACGATCAGTTACCCCTTCCATAGCAA
The DNA here is from genome assembly GCA_947593955.1 of uncultured Bacilli bacterium. Classification (GTDB taxonomy): domain Bacteria; phylum Bacillota_I; class Bacilli_A; order RF39; family UBA660; genus RGIG3091. The sequence continues at coordinate 22,191 of CANQDV010000004.1, forward strand.
GATCTTCAAATAATTCGCTATCAAGTTCTCTTTCAACTTTTTCTTTGATATCATTAACTTTAACGGTAAATATTGCTTTAGCACCTTTTAGTTCTTGAGCAGGATAATCTTTAGGGAAAGTAACTTCAATATCTTTTTCTTCTCCTTGATGCATACCAATTAATTGTTCTTCAAACCCTGGGATAAATGATCCGCTTCCAATTTCAAGCTCATAATTTTCAGCTTTACCACCTTCAAATGCTACTCCATCTTTTTTACCTTCAAAATCAATAACTGTTATATTTCCATTTTCAACTGTACCATTTTCTTTTACTTTTAATTCACTATAACGTTCTAATATATGATGAATTTCGTGGTCAATTTCTTCTTTAGTGACTTTTACTTCTTCTTTTTTGATGTTTAATCCTTTATATTTTTTTATCTTAACTTCTGGTTTAGTAATAAATGTAAAGTTTAACTCTACTCCACTTTCATCAACACTTTTAATATCTAATTTAGGTTGAGCAACAGGAATTAGTTTAGAATCTTCTAATGCTTTAGCATATGCTTCTTCAATAACATAATCAGTGGCAGGAATATATAAACGTTCTTTACCATATCTTTTTTCAAAAATATCTCTTGGAACTTTACCTTTTCTAAATCCATCGACATTAACCTTTTGTACTTCGTCTTTAAAAGCTTTATCTAAAGCCTTCTTCCAAGAATCCCCTTCAATTTTTACTGTAACAATATGTTTATTTTCTTTTTTTGCCATTTTGGGCACCTCCAATACTTCTATATTATATATGAAAAGAATTGTTTATTCAAGTTTTTTATAATTCATTAATTAATCATGGATGGAAAGTATTTCCATTTGACTTTTTAATAATCCATTAGTAAAATTGAATCAAAGAAGATAACTTATAGTTAACTTCTTTGAGAAGTAAAAGTAATAATAATAGTAGTTATTCTTCATCTACTTACAAAGTTCCTCTTTAGTAATAATGTTTAAATAATTATTATTAATTAAATAGTTTATTAGGAATTTTCTATTTAATAAAAAATTAATACTTTTACAAAAAAAATAAGTAGCAAATCGCTACTTATTTTTATTATGCATGTAATTTTTTATAACTTATAACCATTATACCACCAATTACAGCGGCAACACCGACAAGCATTAAGGTATTGTCACCAGTACTTGGAGATTCTTCAGTATCATTTGTTGTATTAGGTTTATATATAACAACTTTATTTTGATAAACGGGATCTGTATCACCTGTTTTTTTAGTAATTCTAACCCATAATACATAATGCATTTCGGAATCTATTCCTTTTGTATCTAAAGGTACAGTATCGTCTGTAGATGTTTTCCAATTAGCATTATTATATACTGGTAATAAGTTTTGTTTACTCTTCTCAAATGCAGCCATTTCTTCTGTATATTTATTTTTTTCTTCATCACTAGCATCTTCGCCAGGTAAACTTTCACTTTGATATTTTCTTTGTTCTTCTAATATCGTATTATATGATTCATATACATCATCAGCAATAACTACATATTGATAATGTAAATTATACTCCCCATACTTTTCACTAACCACTACTTTTGATTGACCACTCATTTGTCCATCAACATTAGGCATCGTTATTATACCTTCACTATCTAATTCGACATTATGAGCATAAACAGGCATTACCATTACTAAAGATAAAATCAACAATACACTTATAAATCTAAATTTTTTCATCATATCCTCCTCTATTCTAATACTAAATATAGAATATCAATGTTTATTAAATTTGTAAATATGGAACATTAAAAAAAGTGTCTATATGACACCTCTTTACACTTATTTTACCTCAGTAATTTCAATTTTATACACACCATTTGGGCTTTCTACTTCGACGATATCCCCAACGCGTTTATTCATGATAGCTTTAGCAATTGGACTCTCATTAGAAATCTTACTCATAAATGGATCTGCTTCTTGGCTTCCTACTATCTTATACTCATCAGTTTCATCTTCATCATCGCAATATTTAATTGAAACAGTAGAACCTAAACCGACAACATCGCTAGCTTGTTTTTGAATGATCTCAACATTCTCTAGCATTTTTTCAATTCTTTTAATTCGCCCTTCTATTTCGGCTTGATCATTTTTTGCAGCATCATAATCAGCATTTTCAGATAAATCTCCTAATGCTCTTGCTTCCTTAATAGCTTGTATATTTTCAGGACGTTTAACATTAATTAAATCGTCTAACTCCTTTTTTAATTCATTTAATCCTTCTTCAGTTAGATAAATTTTTTTATCTCTCATAAATTGCCACCTCTTTTTTATACTTCAACATATTACTATATAACAAATATTTTGTCAAGTTATTTTTGTTAACAACTACTTGCAAAACTTATGATAACTATCTATAAAATAGTCATCAGTCATTCCTGCAATAAAATCAATTACTATTCGTTTATTAGAAGTATTTTTTAAATAATCTTCATTCATATTATCAACAAACAAAGTAAAAATCTCACTTTCTTTTATTTTATGATTTAAGTCATATAAATATTTATCAAATAAACTTCTAAAAACTTTTTGGTAATACTCAATATGCTCCTTATCATTAGCTTTATTATAAATATTTTGATAATTAAAATTTTTTAATTCTTCTATAGCCTTAAATACATCATCACTTAATTTAATATATGGTTTATCATAACTATTATTAATAATATCTAGAATAATGGTATTAACAATTTCTTTATTACAATTACCTAACACTTTAGTAATACTTTTAGGAATATCTTCTCTTTTGATAATGCCTACTTCAATCGCATCCTCAATATCACGACCAACGTATGCGATAACATCAGAAATCCTTACAACACACCCTTCCAAGGTCATGGGATGAATATCTTTGGAAATATTTTTATTTTTATAACAAGCATTATATTCCCTTAAAAAATCTTCTTTGGTTTTATTAAAATTTGGTTCATAAATATTAGTAACCATTTCCCCATTATGACATAATATACCATCTAAAACTTGGATAGATAGATTACTGCCATTACCATTATTATCTAATGACAAATAAGTTCTTACGCTTTGAACATTATGCATAAAATACTCATTTAATTCTTTTTGGGAAATATTGTTTAAAATTGATTCTCCTACATGTCCTATAGGTGTATGACCAATATCATGTCCTAAAGATATAGCTTCAATTAAATCCTCATTTAATCTTAGAAAACGCCCAATTGTTCTTGCAATTTTACTAACCAATTGCACGTGAACTATTCTTTTAGATACATGATCATTATTTAAATAAGAAAACACTTGAGTCTTATCCATATATCTAGTATATGAAATACTATGAATAATGCGATCAATATCTCTAAAAAAAGGTGTCCTTATGTCATCAATTTCCTTTTTCAATCTAATAGCACTACTGCTTTTGGTAGCATACTCAGATAAATTATCTTCTCTTTTCAAAAGATTCTCCTTTATCTTTTCAATTTCCATTTATACAACCTTCTTTCTTAACATTGAATAAGGAGAAATGTCTCCATCTAAATATAATTTAATTACTTCTTCAGGATGCCTTGCCACTTCTATTTCTTCCATATTTTCGTTATACATTTTATCAACAATAAATGAATAAACATCTCCTTTAGGAGTAAATAATTCTACTTCATCACCAACTTGAAAATAATTACGTTCAACTAATGTTACTACTTTTTTTTCTTTATCATAAGAAGTAACTAATCCTAAAAAATCTTGATTAGATATTTCTTGACGTCCAGTATAATATTGATCACTTTCATCAGCTTCATGATCTAAATAATGGGTAGAAGTTTCTCTGTTAGCAACTTTTGATAATACTTTTTCTTGATAAATAAACTCGTTAGAAGAAAGCTTATCAGAATAATAGTCATCGATAATTTTTCGATAACAACCAATAACTGTTGCTAAATAATATAAAGAACGCATTCTACCTTCTATTTTTAAAGATGTAACATTCATATCTATCAATTTAGGTATATATTTAGCAACATTTAAATCTTTAGTAGCCATCGTAAATAAATTATCTTCATCGCCTATTTTAAAAGCAAAACGACATACTTGACTACATCCACCACGATTGGAATCTCTATTAGTCAAATAATTTGACAAAGCACATCTACCACTATAAAAAGTACACATAGCACCATGAATAAATACTTCTATATCCATATCAACATTGTCTATTATTTCTTTTATTTCATCTAGTGATAATTCTCTTGCCAAAACAACTCGATCGACACCTTCTTTTTTAAAATACTTGATAGCTTCAATATTAGAAGTAGAGTTTTGTGTACTTAAATGAACTTCTACTTGAGGAAAATGTTCTTTAATATAACTTATAATAAAAGGATCACTTACAATAAAAGCATCTATTCCACAGCTAACTACATCATTTATATAATCAAAAACCCCCTCAATATTTTCATTATGAAAAACAATATTTAAAGTAAGATACACCTTTTTATTAAGTGAATGAGCAAAAGTACATGCTTCTTTTATTTCCACAAGTGAAAAATTAGTAGCATTAGCTCTTAAACTATAATCTCTACCACCAATATATACTGCATCCGCACCATATAATAATGTCACTTTTAAACGTTCTAAATCCCCTGCTGGAGACAACAACTCTATTTTCTTCTTCATTTCATTTCACCTTATATATTGTTTTTTTATTAAAAAACCCTGTATTAAATCCTACTAATCTTTTTATTTCATCACTAGAAGTCTTATCATTACCTTTAAGAACAGCATTTAATAAAGGTATAACCTTATCCAATATTTCATCCTCTATATCTGTAGTGCTTATTATACCATATTCTATACCGGCATTAGATAATTCATTAATAAAATCTACTCCATTAATTATTTCCCCATCTAATATAGATGTTCCTAGTTCATTTTCTTTTACAATATAATTTTTATCGTGTTCAGAAATAATTTTATCTTCTAACAAGTATGGTTTATTAAGAGTTTTATAGTAATTAGTTAGTAAATGTCGACGAGAATGAGCCATTATAGGATGTCCAAGTAAAAAAACAAATAATTTCATTTTAGTCTTAGATTTTATTTCAAGTATTTCATCTTTAGTAATTTCACTAGAAATGATTCCATATTCTACCTTTTTCTTATAATAATAATTACAAGTATTATAATTAGTCACCATATGAGTTTGATGCCATACTAATGAATAATTATATTTATTTCTTGAATAAATAGATAATATTGCTAAATCATAAAATAAAACACCTTTTATTGGAAGAACATTTAATTCATCCATGGCTTTTTCTAAACATTCTAAATCTTTATTAAAAATAGTTTTATTAATACTTATAAATATTTCAATATTTTTATATTTATCAACTATCTTTTTTATTTCTTCCAACGTTAAAACTGGATAGTTAACAGAAAAACCATCTAATCCAAAAATAAAAGTCTTTACACCCATATTTATATATTTATCTAAATCTTTATTATTTTTAGGAACTACTACTAATTTCATACATACCTCTTTAAATAATCATTTTTAAATTCACAATAAATTATATCAAATATAATTTTCAAGTCAACTTTAGATACAATAAAAAAATGCAACATTTCTGTTGCAAAAATTTTAGCCCATAAATTATTATTTTTCTATTTTTTTATTTATAGCTTCATCCTTTAAAAGAAAATAGTTACCATTCTCCAAAATATATTTATCAAAGTCATCATTTTTAACAATATCTTTTATTTCTTCCAAACGCACACTATAAAATTCTTCTTTTTTCTTAATATAATCAACACCTCTAGAAGTTCGCAAAACTTCTTCATAGTTGTTTGTGTTACTAGGATAATCTAAAAACACTAGTCGCATATTAGTTAAAACGGTAGAAATATTGACATCTTTTTCATCCATTTTTAAAATACTATTATCACTAATTAAAACTATTTCTTCATTTTCTAATAAATTAAAATTATACATAATAGATCCTCCTTTTAATATTAAAAAAGGCCAAATAATGGCTCTTATTTATCATCTATATCTAATAATTCTATTTCATCAACCATTTCCAATTGCTGTTCAATAACTAATTTTAATTTTTTCTTGAATATTCTAGCATTTCGCTCTAGATTATCAGCTTTAAGTTCAATTTTTTCAGCTCTTAATAAAGCATCATTAACTATACGTGAGGCATTTCTTCTTGCATCTTCAATTATGATTTTAGCTTCATCCATGGCTTGTTTCTTAATGTTAGTACTAGCTTCTTCTGCTTTATACATAGCACTATTTAAAGTCTCTTCTTTTCTTTTACTATTCAATAATTCTTCTTTTAAATTATTAATTTCTACTTGTTGAGACTTTACTCTTTTGATCATAGACTCAGTATTTTCAATTACCTCATCGATAAACTTATTTACTTCACTTTTGCTATAACCATTAGCCTCTAAATGAAACTTGTCCATAATCTCACCTCATTACTGAAACTACCAATTGAATTCTTCTTCGTCCTCTTCTTCTCTATCTTGTTTTTTACTTCTTGTTCCTTTTGCTGTAGTATTAGTAGCTGTACTTTCATCTGAAATTTTTCCTTCTACATTAATATTTTTTGGAGTACAAAGGAAAATACCTCCACCTAATTTTTGTAAATCACCACCAATGGCATAAAGAGTACCACTTAAAAAATCTACAATTCTTTTAGCTTGATCAGGAGTTACTCTTTTTAAATTTACAACTACTGCACTTTTACCTTTTAAATAATCTGCTATCTGTTGGCTTTCAGAATATGCTCTTGGTTCTAAAAGCATCATCTTATTTCCGCCATCTTTTTGTTCTTCAATATAATATTCTTTTTGTTCTTCTCCACTATCTTCTTGAATTTCCCCACCCGTAAAAAAGCTTTTAAACTTATCTAATGCCATATGAATTCCTCCAATTATTATACTTTTATATACATTAACATTGTAACATAATTTTTTTTATTTTTAAAGTACTATTTTTCGCCATACCAAATTCTACTAATATCACTATTATTACTTAAAGGTTCAGGGTCAGGTTTATCTATTACTACACTGACAGGAACCTTAAACGCCGAACCAAATGCCATAGCATTTCCTGGTTGTAATGTCTTTAATTGTGTAATTAATTCTTCACTCATATTAGGAACCATTTCTTTAATATATGCTAAATCTTTAGGATGCAACGTCCTTAAAATAATGAAATTAGAACATTGTGAAATACAAGTATCACTAAGTTCACTAGGTCTTTGAGTAATTAGTCCTAAAAGAACACCATATTTTCTTCCTTCTTTAGTTATTCTATTAAAGATATTATATCCTAATAACTGTTCATCATGGTCGGATTGTACATAACGATGAGCTTCCTCTATAATAATATGAAATGGTATTTTACCACGTTCTTTATTATTAGCAGCAAAATCAAAGACCATTTTTGAAATAATTTTGGTTATGCTCTTAGCCATTCTATCATTGACATAGTTAATATTAAAGTTTACTATTTGAGCTTTGGCACCACTGTTGGTAGTAAGTAATTTAGCTATATAACTTTGTCTATCAATCATAGTATCATATTCAAAGAATGTAGCATATTCACTATTAATCAAACTATGTAATCTAACACTTAATACATTAGCATAATCAAATACTTTATCACTTTTTAATATTCCTTCTGATATAAGGGCAAAGTCAAGAGCAAGTTCTAAATCTTTTAAAGTATAAGGAATATTACCTTTTGGTTCTGGTATTTCTAACCCTTCTACTATAAATGAAGATATAAAATCCACTACTAATTCCATTTCTTGCATTTTACCAGATTTATCAATATATAAACATTGTCTCAATGTTCTTACATACCCTGGTTGAACAATTTTACTTTCCAAATTTAATTCTTTAGTTTGATAAGTAGTTAATATAGCAATAATTTGATCTCTTAATTTACTAGAATCTTTTCCACTTCTTAATATATCTAAAAGAGCTCTTGCTACTATATCATTACGTAGTTTAGTTACTTCTGCATTATCATCATTTTCGCTAGTACTGTTTTTTAATATAGGAACTAATTTCAATCCTTTTTCTATAATTGATAACTGAGCTGGATCAGATGCTTCTAATAACAAGGCTATATCATCTATTCCTAATAGCCATAATGGAATTTTAAACAATTCTCCGTCAGGATTTAAAACATTGGTTGTATACACTTTATAATTTAAAGCCGGAGATATTTCGCTTATTTTAGAAAAAGCATTTGTATATTCTCCATAAGCATCAAAAATAAATATATTAGCGTTCACCGGTAAATAGCTATTACTAGTAAATATATTTTGTAATAATCTTGATACAGTAAAACTTTTTCCCGAACCAGTATTACCTAATATAGCAAAATGATTACTAAAGAAGCTATTTACGCCTATATTAATTCGATAATTATTATATACGGTTGATTTACCTAAATAAATTTGATCATTATTTTTTATTTGTTGATCTCCTAATATTAAAGCAAGTTCATCCATAGTAATGATTCTTATAGTTGATTTAAATGATGGCTTTTTAGTTACTCCTGGTAAAAAACGATTGCCTATTATTTCACCAACAATGGATATTTTGGCTGTATCAATACCAATATTCATAATCTCTCCAACAATTTTCTTTTCACCATCTTCAAAAACGACATGAATATTTACAAGATTAGCTTGTGTGGTAATATCAATAGTTAACTTCACAATTACACTATTCTCTAATATATCTATAATATTTCCTATCATACTATCAACCCTATTCTAGAACAAATTATAGCATAATATATATTTTTTTTAAATATAAAAATTAAAAAAAGCAACGAAATAGTTGCTAAATAAATAAAGTAATTAATATTAATATAATTCCCAAAGAAATGCCTATTATTGCATTTCTCTTTTTTTTCATTTCCATTATCCTAGGTAATAGTTCAAAAATGCTTATATATATCAACATTCCTAGTGTTATACATAATAAAATACCTGATAATAATTCACTAGTTAATAATCCTCCCAAAAACATAGTTATAAGTCCTCCAACAAAAGTCGAAAGTGAAACCATAGCAATAATCAACCATGTTTTTTGTTTATCATTACTAGCTTTATAAAAAGTCGAAGTTATTACCATACCTAAGGGAATATTATGAAGTCCTACTCCTATACTTATTAATAATCCTGTTTTTAAAGAATTATTAACTGCTGAATAAACAGCCATACCTTCTACAATATTGTGTAATACTAAAGCTATACTAGAGATTAATCCAATATGATTTAGTTCTTCTTTTTTCTTTCCATCGTGTTCAGGAATAAATATATCTAATATTTTTAAGATAATTATACCTGCTACAATACTAATTAAAGCAATAATTAGTCCTTTTATATCGTACTTAATCACAAATGTCTCTCTTATTTCAGGTATTAAGTCAACTAACATCAACATAATCATAACGGAAAAAGCTAAACTTATAGAAAATTCTACAAATCGTTCATTATTTCTACTGGCAAAAGTAATAACTGCTCCTACTATAATAAATACTCCTAATACTAGTGTAATTAATAGTCCCATAATATCTCCAATCTAAATTAGTGTCCAAATGATAACTAAAATTCCTAAGGCAAGACGATACCACATAAAAATATTAAAGTCATGTTTTTTCAAATATTTCATTAAGAATTTAATGCATAGAATACCAACAACAAATGATACTAAAATACCAACAGCAAAGATAGAAATATTATCTAATATTGCTTGAAAACTATCTTTTAAATCGAGAATAACGGCCCCTAAAACAACTGGTGCTGACAAATAAAATGAAAACTTAGCAGCATCTTCTCTTTTTAATTTTAAACATCTTCCTGCAGCAATAGTAGTTCCACTCCTTGAAAAACCTGGAATTAAAGCAAAAACTTGACTACATCCTATTAAAAAAGCATCTTTTAATGTTAAATCTTTAATTTCTTTTTGAGCTTTAAAATGTTTATCGACAATATATATAACAATTCCCATTACAATAAGAGCTATAGCGATTATGATAAAATTAGTTCTTATGGCATTTTCAATTACATCTTCAAATAACACTCCCATTATGGCTGCAGGTATAGTTGCTACAATAATGTACCACATTACTTTTCCTTCATCATCATGAATACCTTTAGTAAACCCTTTTTTAATCATATTGATGAAATCTTTAAAGAAAAAAATACCTATAGCTAATAAAGTCCCAAAATGTAAAGCTATATCAAACGACATGGCAATATCACTACCAATATTAGCACCTATTCCAAATAAATCTCTAAATATAATTAAATGTGCACTTGAAGAAATTGGCAAAAACTCTGCTATCCCCTGAATAAATCCTAAAATAATTACAGCTAACATACATCCTCCTATTTATACTTATTCAGTATAACATATAAAAATTAATTTTTTTTAATTTTTTATCTTTTTTTTAACACTTTACATTATTCCTTTAATATTATTTATCTATTTTTTAATATATTAGATAATTTTTTTCTGGCTACTTTTATATCATGATAATCTCTTGCATTCTCAAATTCATGACATGATAAATCACATTGAACAAATTCATTTAATTTATTTATGCTCAATTCATCATATAAATTAGGGTAAAAAAACAATAAATAGTTATTAGTTAGAGTAAAATTTAAGTCATGAAGTCTATCTTCTACTGGAATATTAAAAGCAAAAAAACTTTTAATTTCGTATACCGAAATAAGTCTTTTTTTGATAAAAGTAGAGAATGATTCTGATGATGGTGTTCCAAAGACATTATGAGTGTGGTAGCAATCCCAATTAGAATAATCTTCTTTTTCTTTATATGTAAGTTTTCTCTTATCACATTCAGCATAATATAAAATTAATTGATTTACAAAATCATCATCATCAAAATAACGACTACCACACATATCAACCATTTTCTTAAAATATCCATAATGCAAGTAATAATAGTTAATAGGATTTTCTTCTAATCCGCGTCTAATACTATTTAAAATAGTTAATTTTTCTTGCTTAGTATATATTCGTTTATTGGCAAAAAGCAATTTTTCACCATAAATATTTTTTCTTATATTCTTTAAAGTTTCATTATCCAAAGTTACTTCACCCCAATAATATAATTAAATATTTCTTCATAGTTATCAACATATTTTATTTGCAAATCTTTTTTTACATCTAATGGAACTTCTTCTAAGTCTTTTTCATTCTGTTTAGGCAAAAAAACAGTCTTTATTTTAGCTCTATGTGCCCCAATTAATTTTTCTTTTACTCCTCCAATTGGAAGTACTTTACCACGTAAAGTCATTTCTCCCGTCATACTTATAATAGAAGGAACTGCCGTATTAGTAAAAGCACTTAATAAGGCTGTCGTTATAGCTACTCCTGCCGATGGACCTTCTTTAGGAACTGCTCCTTCTGGTACATGAATATGTATATCAAGTTCATCTAGATAAGTAGATTTTATTTTATATTTTTGACTATTACTTTTTATGTAACTAAAAGCAATTCTTGCTGATTCACGCATTACTTCACCTAAAGAACCTGTTAAAATTAATTCACCTTTACCAGGGAAAGTAGTAACTTCAATTGGTAATATGTCTCCTCCGAAAGCAGTATAAGCAAGACCATTGACAACCCCTACTCTTGAATCATTATCGTTATTAGTATAATAATATTTAGGATTGCCTAGATATTTTTCCACATTAGATTCATTTATTTTATATATTTTCTTAAATTTACTAATTACCATATCTTTGACAATTTTTCTTAAAATAGTTGCTATTTCTCTTTCTAAATCACGAACTCCTGCTTCTTTAGTATAATTTCTAATTATTGTAAATATTGCTTCATCTGTGAAATTTACTTCTTTTTCTTGTAAACCATGTTCTTTTAATAATTTTTTTATTAAATAATTTTTAGCTATATCAAATTTTTCATATTCAGTATATGAAGATAATTCGATTATTTCTAATCGATCTCGCAATTCGCTAGGAATTTGTTCTAAATAATTAGCTGTAGCAATAAACATTACATTACTCAAATCAAATTCTTCTTCTATATAATGGTCACTAAAATTTTTATTTTGTTCTTTATCTAATATTTCAAGTAAACTTGATGCAGGATCACCTTTAATATCTTTAGTCATCTTATCTATTTCATCGATTATAAAAACGGGATTAGAAGTTCCTGCTTTTTTCATTCCTTGAATAATTAAACCAGGAGCTGCTCCAATATATGTTCTTCTATGACCGACGATTTCGGCTTCATCGTTAACTCCACCAACCGATATTTTTGTCCACTTTCTTTTTAGACTCTCAGCAATACTTTTAGCAAGGGTTGTTTTTCCTACTCCAGGAGGTCCCACCAAACAAAGAATGGGACTTCTTGAATTATTAGTATTTTGTTTAACTGCTAAATATTCAAGAATACGTTCTTTGACGTTATCTAAGGCATAATGAGTACTATCTAATATTTCTTTTACTTTATTTAAATCATTATTATCTTTTGTAACTTTATTCCAAGGAAGTTTTAACAACCAATCAATATAAGTTCTTATCATTCCCAATTCTGGAGAATTAGGATTACAAGAAGTATAACGTTCTAATTCATTATTTAATCTTTTATGAACTTTTTCAGGACAGTTTAATTTTTCTATTTCTTTTCTTAATTCGTCTATTTCACTATCTCGATCATTAATATCACCAAGTTCTTCTTTAATAACTCTTATTTTTTCTCTTAAAACAAATTCTTTTTGACTTTCATCCAATTGCTTACTTACTTCATCTTCGATTTGCTTTTCAAGTTTTAATATTTCCATATCATTATTAATATCATCTAGAATCATTTTTACTCTGCTAGTTGAAGATTCTTCTTCAATATATTCTAGCTTACGTTCATAAGTGGTTGGTAAAAATAATGATACAATATCTGTTAATTTATCAATATCACTTATGCCTGATGCTTGAGCTAAAACAGTATTGGACATATAAGGAACTTCTTGCACATATACTTCTACATGTTTCATTAGACTTCTAGCATATGCCAATTCTTCTTTTAACTCTAATTCTTCAGGTATAATATTACTAATCATTGCTTCATATATATTATCATCTTTATTATAAGCATGAACTCTTGCTCTATTTAAACCAGATAAAATAATTCGCGTTTTACCATTAGGCATTTCAATTTTCATTTTAATTTGAGCTACAACACCTATTTTCGGTAATTCGCTAATGTCAGGATCGATTTCTAAACTATCTTTTGGGATTACGACTAATATATTACTATTATAATAAGATTCCGCTAATGACAATAATTTTTTATCATTATCACTTTCAAATTCTAAACGCATTTCACTATGAGGGAATAAAACCATATTACGAATTAACAGTACTGGTAAATTAGTCTTATGCATACAATTCCCTCCTTCGAAATATGTTTTTTATTATAATCATTAAAATTCAAAAAAGCAACATATATGACAATATTTTACAAACTAAAAATTACCAATTTTTAGATATTAAAAAACCTTTAAAATTTTAATAAAAATTCTAAAGGTTTTTACATTATTTTTATTTAAAAAACATTCTTACAACATCGTTAAATGTTATAAATAATAAGAGTAATAATAAGAGAATAAATCCAATGCTGTGACAAATATTTTCTACCTTAGGATTTACTGGTGAACCCTTTATTTTTTCAATAATTAAGAATAGTATTCTACCACCATCAAATGCTGGGAAAGGCAATAAGTTAATAAATCCTACGTTAATACATAATAAGGCAATTAATTGTAAAACACTTTCTACTCCTGCACTTCTTGTTTGACCAACAATTGAGTAAATACCAACAGGGCCACTTAAACTATCAACCCCTACTCCTCCTGTAAATAACAATTTTAAAGTAATAACCATTTGTTTAAATAAAGCTCCCGTTTTTACAAAAGCATATTTAATTGGAGCAAAAAAGCCTTTTTCATTTTCTCGATAAAACTCTACACCAAACTTGTAAGATGTAACATCATCAACTTTTTCAGCTAAAGGTGTAACTTCATAAGTAACTACCTCACCATCATCTTTTTCCATTTTGAAAATAACAGGATCTCCTGATGTTTCTACTGCTAAATAAAGTTTTACATCATCAATCGTACTAATTTTATTACCATTGATTTCTAAAAATTTATCTCCTACTTCTATACCTGATAATTCCATTGGATATCCACTAGTTAATCCGCCAACTTTAGGAGTCATAACTGGTGAACCAAAAAAGATACCACATAGTAATAGAATTAAAAAAGCTAAAATAAAATTATTACCTGCCCCAAAGAACATAATTAAAAATCTTTGCCATACAGGTTTATTATACATTTTCTTTTCTTTAGGAACACTTTTATCGTCATCAACCTCTTCACCTGCAAGCTGAACAAATCCACCAATAGGAATAGCTCTTATACAATAAACAGTCTCATCCTTTTTACTTTTTTTTGACCATATCTTAGGTCCCATACCTATAGAAAACTCATATACATAGACACCAAACATTTTAGCAAAGACAAAATGTCCAAATTCATGAACTAAGACAATAATTCCTAATATTAAAATAAATAAAATTAAAGTTATCATTTTTCCTCCTATAAAAATTCTATAAACAAAATAAATCCTAATACAATAAAGATAATACTATCCAATCTATCTAAAATTCCACCATGTCCAGGAATTAAATTAGAAAAATCTTTTACTCCATAATATCTTTTTATTGAAGAAAATATCAAATCTCCTAATTGACCAACTAATGATAAAACTAGTGTTATAAAAATAGTAATACCCAAATCAGCTCCAACATCTATTACGGTAGTATAATAAATAGTTCCAACAATAACTCCCATTATTGTTCCACCAATTAATCCTTCAATGGTCTTTTTAGGAGATATAAGTGGTGCTAACTGATTTCTACCTATATACATTCCTGTGATAAGAGCAAAAGTATCAGTAATTATAGATATTACAAATAAGTATATTATATATTCTAAGTTAAAATTACGAACTAATATTAAAAGATTAAAACTTAATCCTATAAATATAGTTGAAGCTATTAAAAATAAGGCATCTGTTAAATTATATTTATTATTATCATTAATAAATACCATTGGTGCTAAAAAAACAAACATTATGGCAGACATTAATCGATAATCCATTACAAAATATAAATCTTTAGAATTGTAATTAGTTAAAGTCATAAATATAACTATTACATATGCAAATAGTTCCACAGAAAAAGGAAAATCCTTTTTTGTTTTTCTAATCTTTAATAATTCATGTAATCCCATTAAAGCTATTATTAACATAAGCATGGAAAAAGGTAACCCACCAATTAATAAAAGTGGAATAAATATAGCTAATAAAACAACCGCACTTAGTATTCTTATTTTCATAATTAATTTCCTCCAAATCTTCTATTTCTTTTATAATATTCTTCTAATGCTGCATCAAATTCTTTTTCTTTAAAATCAGGAAAATACACATCAGTAAAAACCATTTCACTATAAGCCATTTGATATAACATAAAATTACTTATTCTAAGTTCCCCACTAGTTCTAATTAATAAATCAATTGGTGGCAAATCGCGATATAAATATTTGCTAAAACTTTCTTTATTTAAAGAAACTAAATCTAATTTACCATTTTTGTAATCTTCAGCTATTTTACAGCTAGCATCGATTAATTCTTCCTGTCCACCATAGTTTAAACATATATTTAAAATGCCCTTAGTATTATTCTTTGTTTTTTCTTCCATTTCATCCATAGCTTTTAACACGTCATCTCGAAGGGGCTTTCTTCTACCCGAAAAAACTACTTTAATACCTTCTTTTTGCAATTTTTTAAATTTCTTAGTAAACATTTCAATAAATAAATTCATTAGATAATCTACTTCTTCTTTAGATCTTTTAAAGTTTTCTGTAGAAAAAGCAAAAACACTCAGTACATCAATACCTTTTTTCAAGATATAAATTCCTAACTTTTCTAAGGTTTTACTACCTTCTAAATGTCCCATGCTCCTCTGATATCCTCTTTTTTGAGCCCATCTTCCATTGCCATCCATTATTATTGCTACATGTTTTGGAAGCCTATCTTCAACATTATTCATATGATCACACCTTATATTTATAATTATAATACATTTACATCAAAGTAACAAGAAATTTACATTATCAAAAAAAAGGTTTACAAAAAAAGAACCTTTAATAGGTCCTATTTATTTGGATTATTAAATATAGTTAATTTTTTTTGCTTTGCATTAACTATATCTTTAAACTTTTCTTCACTAGCAAATAACTCTAAATGATCCACAGCTGCTACTAAGTATATCTCATTTTCAAAACCTAAATTTTGACATGCTATCTCTGGTAAAACAACTCTAATTGAACCATTATCAGAACTACTCACTGTTTTAACATCAACAATATTATATATCAATGCATTTTTTTCATATAAAGCTATATCATAATCGTCTTTACTTCTAGGATTAGATATTCTATCATCTAACTCCTTTAATTTTGTCATAAGATAATTATAAGAATATATCTCTAAATATTCATGATCTTTTGAATATAAAAAAGCTATTACTTCTTGTGATTCCATATTAACAAATTGTGGAATTTTTATTCTTCTTTTTTCTCCATTTATAGAGATAATTTTATGTCCTAAAATTATTTGTTCACCTAACATATTAACCCCCCTTATACAAAAAGAACCTTTATGGCTCTTAAAAACTGTCAATATTAATTTTTACACGTTTATTATCCTTAAGATAACTACTGGCTTGAACGATAGTCCTTATAGAATTAGCGACTTTTCCACCTTTTCCAATAACTCTACCCATATCATTATTGTCAATCATTACTTGAATAATAATAGTGTCTGGATCATCTGATTCAAATTCTTTTACACTGACCATATCTTTATTAACAGCAAGAGCTTTAACTAATTCTTCTGTTAGTGTTACTAAATCCATAATTAATTACCCTTTTTATTTTTAGTATCAGCAAACTCTTTCATAATCCCTGCTTTACTAAATAAATTTCTTACTGTATCAGTAATTTCTGCTCCATTTTGTAACCATTTGATAGCAACTTCTTTATCAATTTTTACTTCAGCTGGTTCAGTTAATGGATTGTATGTTCCTACTAATTCTAAATATTGTCCATCTCTAGGTCTTCTTGAATCTGTTGCAACAATACGATAAACAGGTCTTTTTTTAGCACCCATTCTTGTTAATCTTATTTTAACTGCCATAAAATCTCCTTTCGTTTTCTTTAACATCTTGATTATATATGCATTTATAAGATATGTCAAGAAAAAAAAGTTAACACCTTTTCCTTTTCTAAAAAAAGATGTGCCTTTAAGCACACCTTTTACTATTTTATTATCCAATTACAGCATCATATGATTCAATTACAGCATCATATTCGTTCCCAGAATCATTCTTAGGATTGTATTCAGTTATATCTTCACCCTTTTTATAGTATATTTTTACTCTATCTTTAAAAGTTGGATGAACTTTAAACTTATAATTAGATACATCGTAGACTTCATCAGTTACTTCAATTAATATTTTTAAAATACTTTCTTTGTCTTTATAATCAAACCATGAAGTTCCTAAATCTACATTGACATTAGAAGAGTTAGTTGATGCTTTTATTTTCAAACCATAACATCCATCAGAGCATGATGCTAAATTAGAAGATGATTGAATCAATTCCAAAATAGATCCTTCACTTTCAGAAATACCATTATTTAATACAACAAACTCTTTAGTATGTTCTCCGCCAATATAGTGATTAGAACTTAATCTTGTTTTATTATTTACTGTTCCCGTAAATTCTACTAATACTTTAGCATTTGCTCCATCAAAATTACTAAAATAAATTGTTGTTGTAGGAGTGTCATATGAATAATGTACTAAACTATCCCATGTCTTTTCACTATCAATAGCATTAGCATTGAAATTAACAGTACTTACATAGAAATTATGACCATTAACAGTAACAACATCATTTCTCTCACTTGCAGAATCAACATTACCTGTTATTTTTAAATGTTCAATTTTAACATCGTCAGCCGTAACTTTTATTTGACCAACTATTTCACCGTTAACATTTATTTTACCACTATCCAAACCAGTAATTATTATTCCTTCTTTTGCTATATCAAGTACTCCCTTAGTTAATGTAACAGTACCTTCTATTATAACAACTTCAGTAGTACTTTCTTTGTTTACAGCTTCAATTAATTTATCCTCGGCACCCTCTTCACTAGCTTTTATTTTTAGAACATTTTCTAAATATTCAGGTTTTAATTGGGCAAAATAAGAAATTTCACCAGTAGGAATAGGTACTTTATCTGTTTCTACTGATACTTCTTTGCTTTCTGTCCAATAACTCCATTTAGCAATAGTATAATTTGCTACTTTAGAAGAGAATGTAGTAAGATAAAGAATATTTTTTGGAGGCTCTGGTGCATATTCTGATTCAGATTCTTTATCATAATATCTAATGAAATTTGATGGATAACTAGTAAGAGTTCTATCACCTATATAAGTAATTTTTATCCATCTATCAGCTTTTTGATTATCAAGGAAATAATGTACGTAATTATAATCTTCTTTTAATATTTTTTGGTCGCCTTTGTAAATGTCTTCCCCTGTTGGACTACCTTGATCCTCGTAAGTTTTTATTCTATAAACATCATTAGCTTTGGATTTTTGATCACCATCAATAGTCAAATCAACCTTAGCAGATTTTTTAACTGCTTTGACAACAGGAATATCATATTTTTCATTTGAATATGTCAACTTGCTAGCAACTAAATTACCTCCACCATTAACTAAAATTCCTGCCTCAGTACTTCCTGATAAATCAAGATTAGTTGCATTTAATGTAGATGCATTTTCTACAATAATTGCTTGTTTAGCAGCAGTCATCTTCAAGTTATTAATAGTTACATTAGCTTCTTTTACATCAAATATTGAATTGATATCACTACTTGCTGTTAAAGTATATGTATTACCATCTAAACTACTTATTTCAACATTTCTATTTAGGGTATGTTGACTAGTAATATTAAAATCCTTAGCAATGTAAATATATTTAACTGCTTTTTCTAAAGCTTTCGTTAAATCAGCTTCACTACTTACTGTAGCACTATTAGCTGTAAATTTAATTGTGTATACTTTATTACTATTTAATAATTCAGTTGTACTAGAAGTAGCACCAATAGTAATTGTAATTGTCTTATCATATAATGCCATATTATTTAAAGCAAAATCAGTATAAGCATCACTTAATGCCGTTTGGAATAAGGTTTGTAGTTTACTTGATATTGTTGCTTTTTCATCACTTAAAGTAAAGTTATCATTTTGACCATCTATATCAAAAGTAATACCTAATACTTCTTTTTTACCTAAAGCATATTCAATTATACCCGGTATTTTAGGTGATGTTAATTCACTTAATTTAACACTATTATCTTTTACATCAAAAGTAATTGTATTACCACTTTTGGTTATATCGTTAAATTTGTCAGTATAAACAGTTTTAAGATTATTAACTACAGCATCTAAGAATTCATCACCATCGATTGTATAATGAGCAGTTAATGTAATATCTTGATCTTCTGTTGTTACAGCTGTGTCTTCACCAAATTTAAATTCTGCACCATCTTGATACCATCCACTTAATTCATGATAAGATGGATTTTCTATATCACCAGGAATAATATCTGAAGAAATGATTTCTCCTTCATAGACATTAACATCTTTGGTTACTGATTCACCATCACCATTTAAATAACTTAATGTCACTTTATTTTGAGTTCTGAATTCAAAATTAGTTTTAATTGTTTCAGATACTCCTAAATAATTATTGGCAGTTCCATCATAATCAATGGAATACTTAATTTCACTTTCTCCTTCTGTAACTTCAACTACAACAATTACATACCCATTATTGTAATCAGTTTCCGTAGGAGTTATACTTTGTGAACCACTTTCTAAAGTTAAAGTCCACTTGCTATTAGCTTCTTTAATATTATTAGGAACAGCTATTTTTATTGGAACATAATATCCTTCTTTATCTTTATATGTCTGTTGTTTTAAAACACTATTAGAACCTAATTGAGATTCTTTAATAGCATTCCAGTCAAATCCGTCAATAGAACCATCACTAGCTTGCGCTAAAGAATAAGTACTACCAACTGATTCTTCTTGATAACTTAAGTTAGTTAAATCAAAGACAATTGTTGTTGGAGCATATTCATGATTAGATTCTCCATCTAAGTCAACAGTTACTGTAAATGTTTTATCTTCTTTATTATCGACATAGAATACTAATAATCCTTTATCAGTATCAAAATCTGTACCTTTAATTACTCTTGTTCCATCAGGACAAGTCTCACTATTTCGACATGGAACAGTTACTTCCGTTTCATCTTTGGCATTTTCTTCTAATTCAAGTACAAATGGAAAATAATATCCTGTTTTATCTTCGTCAAGTCCACTAATATTTTTGTCTAAAGTTAAGAAACCTCTTACAAAAATCATACCACTTCCACTTAAATTAACAGTATATCCTTCACCTTTTGTCCATGTTATATGACGATTGTTTTTAATTACATCATCAACAGTAGTATCTCCATCAGTAAATTCTCCTTTTACAGATACTTTTGTTTCTTTAACTAAAATTAAATCTTTCCAATTAATTGTATATTTTTCTTCGGTATATTCATTTTCACTACCATCGATATCAACTAAAACAGTTATTATTTTTTGATCTTCTGTTGCTTCTGTTGATAACGCTATTAAAATGCTTGCACCATTAGAATCAATTTCATCTTTTATCGTTTTAGTAACATCATTATGACCTTTACTAACTTTTATTGTTGTCTTACCTGGAATGAAATCTGGATGATTGAAATTTAATAATAAGTAATATCCAGTTAAATCACTATCACCAAATTTAGCAACTTCATTATTAATATCTTGTTTTGTTAGTTCTCCTTTAACAATTATTTCTTTAGATGACTCAAAATTATTATCATCAATTTCTAAAGTTGGAATTTCATATTGATAACTATCTTCAAAAACGGTTTTATCAGCTTCTGGTATTTCATCCGTAACAATTACTTTTGATGTGGAAGGTACTCTTAAATTAGTCAAATCAATTGTATAAACTGCTTCTCCATATATAGAATCATCACCATCTACATCTAAAACTATTTCAATAATCTTATATTCTGACTCTGGATGATATGCGAATAATACAGCAATACCAGCATCACTATCGAAATTTTTACCTTTTGTAAATACTTTCTCGCTCTTTACATCGCCATTTCCGTTTTTTACGCGTATTTTTATTGTACTTTTATCAGTTAATTTATCTTTTTCAGCAAATTCTGCAAAGAAGCTAAAGTAATAACCAGTTAAATCTTCTTTTCCAAATGTTCCTGGATTTAATTCTCCTTCAAACCTCTTTAATAGTCCAGATAATTGATTATTAATAAATGTTAGTCCTTCACTGTTAGCATCATTACCTCCAGTGAATCCATAAGTGTCTTCAATTAATTGTCTATATGTTTCACTGTCAGCACTTTTATTATTAAAAATATCAACATTTGACTTAGTTAATTCTTTTATAAATTCATAATCAATATAATTAATATTTAAACTATCTTCATCAATAGTATCATTACCAACAATTGATTGGTGTTCCCATTTATTGGTATTACCATTATAATCTAATCTAATTATACTCATTTCATCATATATGCTATCTGTATCTACTTTACCACTATCACTTGGCTTTATACTTCTAGCCGCTAACATGATATCTTGAGTTTTTAATATATGATTAGATGTAAATACATAGTTTCCTATTAAATATGCATAATCTGCTACACTGTCATGATCAGACCCCCACTTTGCCATTCTCAATTCTGTTCCCAATTCATCTAATGTCATTTCTCTAGCATATGCAGGAATAATTGACGCAAAGAAGGCAACTATAGCTACAATTAATATTTTCCCATACTTCTTTTTCATACTATCTTTTCCTTTCTATATGTCCCTACTAGCATATTTTATTCTTGCTTGGACTTCTTCGCCATTACTTAATACTAACGTTACCTCTTTTAAATTCTCATCTTCTACCCATTCTGCTGCTACTGTTTTTGTCGCTTCTCTACCATTTTTAAATTTTAATTTAGTAAAGGATATTGGGTTATTATCAAATCTTACTTCTGTTATTTCATATTGATAAATTGGTTGTAATTTCTGTTTTAAACCAGTTAACGTTACTTCATATACATGCTCTTTTACTTCGATAGTTACAGTGGCTGTCTTTTTACCATCTTCTGTTGTTACTGTTATAGTTACATTTCCTGCTGTTACAGCTCTTACTCTTCCGTTTTCATCAACTGTTGCAATTCCAGCATTACTACTTTGGAAGGTAACTTTTTTATTAGTTGCATTCTCTGGTAACACGGTAACTGATAACACTATTTCATCTTTTACATACATTGACAAATTTTGGTTGCCATTTATTTTTACTTCCGTTACATGCACAGAAGTGTCTTTTTTCTTTACCGTTACTTGATGGGTTGCTGTTTTCTTGCCATCATCTGTCGTTACTGTTATTGTTACTTGTCCTTCTTTGACTCCTGTTACCTTACCATTGTTATCTACTGTTGCTATACTAGTATTGCTACTTTTAAATGAAACCTTTTTATTAGTTGCATTCTCTGGTAATACTTTAGCTGTTAATTGAATGCTTTCGGACTCATATACCTCACTATCTCCTGTTAATGTTACACTTGTTACAGGAACAGTAGTTTGTTCACTAGTTTTTTTCTTTACAGTTACTTGATATGTTGCTGTCATCTTACCATCATCTGTCGTTACTGTTATTGTAACACTTCCTTCTTTGACACCTGTTACTTTACCATTATTATCTACAGTTGCTATACTAGTATTGCTACTTTTAAATGAAACCTTTTTATTAGTTGCATTCTC
>CANQDV010000005.1 GCA_947593955.1 uncultured Bacilli bacterium
TTTGAAAACCTTTGTTAATTTTTGTAAATCCCCCTCTTCATACTGTCTAAAAAGTTGACAAACTCCCAAGAAAAAAATAGTTATTTACTAACTATTTTTGAAAGATTTTTTAAAAATTGTTTACTTTTTAAATAAAGACCTGCATATTCATCATAATATTCATCAATAAAATTGTTTATTTCCTTAATTGTATCATAATGCAAATCCAATTTACTAATTTTACTAATATCAACATAATAAAACATTCTCATCAGTTTAATAGCTTTACTACTAATTAAAGGTATGTCACTTAAACAGTTTTTACAAACATAACCTCCATGCTTACTACTAACAGTCACTATATCTTCTTTATTACCACAAATACAACACTCATTAAGTTGTAATCCAATTCCTAAATAATCTAAATATTTTAATTCTATAATATTAGAAATAACAATAGGATCAAAACCTTCATCAATTTTTTTTAAAGCATTAATAAATAAATCAAAAATAGAAGAATCATTATTTTGCTTATATACTTGTTCCGTTAATTCTAATAAAAAACTGGCATAACTTATTTTATCTATATCTTTTTTGATATTATTAAAGCCATCGATGATATCAACACCAATTAAATTAGATAATCCTTCTTCTTTATAATAAAGATGAAAATTTCCATATGTCATTTTAGAACTAACACTTCTAAGAGGACTTTTTAATTTTCTACATCCCCTTGACATTACCCCAATAATACCTAATTCTTTAGTTAAAATATTTAGTATTTTACTAGATTCACTATAATTAACTTCACTGATTACTATTCCCTCTATTTTCTTGATTTCCATTACCAGTCACCTCTATTTTTTGCAATAGCAAAAAATATTTAATATTACCCGTCGTTTTAAATAAATCCCATAGTATTTCTTTCACCTTTATCACCTATTATATAATGATAAAAAGTTAATATTTTTATACTATTCTAAATCATTTAATCCAAGTTCATTAAGATATTTTTCTTTATCTTTCCAATTATCAATTGTTTTGACATATGTTTCTAAGAACACTTTTTTACCTAAAAATTCTTCCATATCAATTCTTGCTTGAGAACCTATTTCTTTTAACATCGAACCGTTTTTGCCAATAATTATCTTTTTTATGTTATCTCTATCAATAATAATAGTAACCATTACATGGGCTTGTTTACTATCTTCTTCAAAGTGTTCAACGACACAAGTTACAGAATGAGGTATTTCATCTTTAGTTAATCGCAATACCTTTTCTCTTACCATTTCCGATAACATAAAATCACGGCTAACGTTTGTAATATCTGAAGAAGAATAATACAATTGACCTTCACTTAAATATTTTTTTATAGTATCAATAATTTCCCCTACATTATCACCTTTTAAAGCTGAAAGCGGAATTATTTCAGCAAAAGGATATAAATCTTTATATTGACTTATTTGTTCTAGTAATTTATCTTTTTTGATTAAATCAACTTTATTCATAAGAAGAAAGATAGGTTTGTTTAATTCTTTTAATATTTCTAAAATAAAATTATCACCTTTACCAAATCCTTTAGCGGCATCAATTAAAAAAAGAATTAAATCGACATCATTAGCCATCATATAAGCTTTTTTATTCATCATTGTGCCTAATTTATTTTGTGGTTTATGAATACCAGGAGTATCGACAAAAATTATTTGGGAATCTTTATCGTTGTATATTCCTTCAATTATATTTCTCGTTGTTCCACTAACATTAGAAGTAATAGCTATTTTTCTTTCCAATAAACTATTTAATAAAGTGCTTTTACCGACATTAGGACGACCAACTAAACTTACAAATCCCGTTTTCATAATAAGCTTCCTTCGTTAAAAGGATATGGACATAATTCACTAACCGTTTTAATTAAAGTATTTCCGTTTTTATCCATCATAATAATTTTTTTATTAGCGTCAAAAAATTCGACTATAACTTGACGACATATAAAACAACAAGTATCAATGTTGTTACTATCACACATGATGTATAATTCGTTAAAATCACCCTTTTTATAGCCATTAGCAATAGCTGAAGTAATAGCTACTCTTTCGGCACATATTGCTGCACCGTAACTAGCATTTTCTACATTCACACCATTAAATTCTTTTCCATCTTTCATAACTGCTATAGCAGCTACTCTAAATTTAGAATAAGGACTATAGCTATTATTAAGAAGTTCTATTAATTTATCCTTCATATTTCCCCCTAAAACAATTCAATAAACTTTGGTATAAAGATTACTAATCCAATAAAAGCTGAAATAATACTCATAACTAAGACAGCACCAGCTGAAACATCTTTAGCTGTCTTAGCAAAATAATTATTTTCCGTTGTAATCATATTAGTTACTGCTTCTATAGCAGTATTGACAAGTTCAAGAGCAATAACCATACCAATTAACATTAAACATATTAACCATTCCACATAACTTATTTGAAATAGTGCTCCTGCAATAATAACACATATAGCAAAATAACCATGTACTATCATATGATATTCAGTTGCAAATGCGGATTTTATTCCATCAAAAGCATGTCCAAAACTTGTAAAAAGTCCTTTCTTTTTTTCTACTATATACTTTTCCTTTTTATCTTTCAATTCCATAACGTGATAATACCTCCTCTTGTTTATCAAACATTATTTTTTCTTCGTCTTTTGTCATATGGTCATATCCTAATAAATGTAATAGTCCATGTACTGCTAAAAAAGATAATTCCCTTTTAAAAGAATGATTATATTCTATTGCTTGACTTTTAGCTTTATTAAGACATATATAAATATCACCTAACATACGATATTTATCAAGTTTTATTGTTGTATCATCTTCCAAAGCAAAACTAATGACATCAGTTATTCTATCTATTCCTCGATATTTTTTATTTAAAGTTTGAATTTTTTCTTCAGAAACTAAAATCACATTAAATTCGCCATTATCTAACTTCTCATCTTGACAAATGTGTTCTAATAGTTGTTTCAATTCTTCTATTTCCGTAGTTAATTTTTCTTCTGTTTCATTAAAAATCTCTATATGCATTATAACCTCCATACTACATAAAATATAGCTAATAAAAAGATGGTAACAGATAAAATATCCATAAACATTTTACTTTTAAATACTTTTGGTAAATAATTAGAAAGCTTGTCCAAGCTTCTATAAAATAAGAACCCTAACATACCTCCTAAAACATTTAAAAGAATATCGTCAACATCAAAAATACGTCCAATCATAAGTTGTGTACATTCAATAGATAAAGACGCTAATAAAACTAAGACGAAAGCACTACGACCTTTTTTTATATCAGCATATAACGTAGCAAAAAAACCATACGGAATAAACATTAATACGTTACCAATTATATTCTTTACAAATAATCTTCCTCCAAAATCATATCGAAATATTTCTTTAAAAGGAATAAAGTTGTTCCCACTTACAGTATTAATATCCTGAAATGTTACAACCTGGAATAAACATAATATATATAAAACAAATGTAAGTAATAAAATTTCTTTATGTAACACAAATTCTTCTTGTCTTTTAGATAAATATGCTATTCTAACTGATGCAATTAGAACCATAGAAATAAATAGCATTGGCCATGTCATTTGGAGAACATCACCTAAAGTATTATCTAATGATGTTAAAATGTCACAATATAACATATTTTCACTCCTCTTTACTATTTTCTTCTAATTCTATTATATCTTGATAGCTAGTTATATTCTCATATACTTTAAAAAATACTGTTAACTCTATTGTACTATTATTTTGTATAGTTTTCAATTTTTTTTCATATAATATTTTTTCATTTTCATTCAATTTAACCATTAATTTTTCTCTTGCTAATTCTAAAGCTTTACTTTCTGCTTCTTCATAAGTATAAACTTCATCTATTATTCTTAATTCTTCTTCTTTATCGAAACTTATCTTGATGGGTAATATATTATTTTTTACTAAAATATGTTCTTTAATTCTTTTATTTTTATATGGGAAAAAATTAAATAGAGAGTACCTATTATTAAAAATAGTTATTGCTAAAGTATGTTTAGATTTACCAGTTGGATATTCTTCTTTATACACAAGTGGCATAGTGGCAGTTACTTCATACCAAACTTCAGCATAAACATTTCCCTCTGCTGCTACTGTATTTTTTATTTCATCACCTTTACTAATATTACCACTAATGATAATATCTCCTTTTTTTACATAATCATTTATCGATTTTTTTATTTCTCCATTAGATGCATCAATGTGCATAATAATTCCATCTTTACTAGCTACAACATGTCTAGGTCCTTTTTTTTCTTCTATTTTATTAATAATTCTCTCTTCCGCTCTAACAATATATTTAGTACCTACTCTTTCTATTTCTAACCATTCTAATTTATCTTTATTATTATCTAAAATATTCTTTACTATTTCTTCTTGCTTATCAAATGATACAGCAAAATTATACTTTTCGACATGATAACGTTTTAACTCTTTATTAATAAGACTTCTTATATCAGCTTTTCTGTGTACTATTTCGACATCTAATATAGTATTGGATAAAGTAAATAATAAAAGGAATCCTATTAATATGTTAATGATAAACAAAAGATACTTTTTTAATAAATATTTATATTTAAGAAAACCATATATTTTTGTTACAGTTACTTCATAGGTTGTCTTAATATCCAATAGTTTTTTATAATTTTCACTATTGAGTTTTATATACATACTGCTATCATCATACACTATATTTAATAATTCTATCTGTCTTCTATGTAAAGTTTTAATAAATCTTTTTATATCTTTCCCTTCTATTTTTACTTCATAAATACTATTGAACACAAAATCACTCCACTTTTTTGCAATTTACTTTCATATAATTTTATGAAAAGAGATATTATATTATTTATTCAAATTCAATACTCTTAACATCTCCCGTTATTAGTATTTCTTGATCTAACATTTTATTTATAGATAAATGATTACCTTTAATTATCAATGTTCCATTTTGATATTTAATGGATATTCTATTATCTTCTAAAGAAATAACATCAATGTAATTTACTATATTTATATTGCCATCATAAATATGAATTTTCCAATTATTATCATTTATATAATTACGTAAATTGTTTAACATTATACCACCTATATAAGTATATGAAAAAAACACACTAATAAGTCGTGTGTTTATTTTAAAACAATTAAGATATTATTACTATCACCAAATATTTGATGATACATTGTATCTTTTAGAAGAGGTAAATTCATTTCTTTTAAATCTTTAGAATAATCTATATAAATATTAGGAATTTTAAAATAAGAATAGAAATATTGAATATTCCATGACCAATCACCACCAAAAGTTGTTGGTACTAAACGATTTATCATTTTATAATCTTTTGGCATATTATCAATAATTGGTGATTTACCAATATTCCCTTCTAATTGAATTAATTTCAATAAACCATTATCCATAATCTCTAAATTATTTAAATCATTAATTACTAACTGTACTCTAAAATCAGTATAGCGTTTTTGTTCTGCTAGAGCATTACCATAAGTAAATGCAAACGCTACAAAAGACCAAACCAAAGCAATATAAAATAATTTTAATATATAAAATTTAGAACTGTTAGCAATCATTAAACACATTAATGCTATAAGAATTCCTAACCCATACATTGCTCTTGGTTCAAATAAAGGTTTATTTAAAAGAGGATATATTCCAAAGCTTAACATAAAACTTAATAATAAAGTAACAAATATCATTATGAAAGTAAGAATTTTATTCTTTTTAGAAGTCCATAAACAAATAATAATAAAAGAAATAGTAATAACTAAAAGTAATAATAACCATAATTTTCTAAAATCTGAAACAACATATGAGTAATATTTTAATAAATTGTTAAAGAAATTAGGTATTAACTCTATAAAATTAGAGAATGTTAAAGAGACATATGTATTATCAGAAACAGGACGCATTAAGAATACTTTAAAAATAATCATTCCAATAATAAAACTTACTGCACTTATCGATAAATCTATTAATATATCTTTATTATTTTTCTCATTACGATACCAAATATAAAAAGAATAGAATATTACTAATATAGGAAAAATCCCTGAAGCTGCTTGATAAGTTGTACACATAATTATAGAACATATTATCGTTATAACAGAAAATAACCATTTATTTTTATTGATAAACAATAAAGGAAAAACACTGGCTAAAATTGATAAAGCCATATATGGAGAATCATATTTATAAGATAGACATTCTAAAAAATATGGACATAATCCTATTGGTACAATAGCTACAATATTCCATAATATTATTTTTTTATTATTGGAAAAAATATATAATATAATTACACTAGCACAACTAAGTAGTAAAACAGCTATTATTTGGGGTAATGGTGATATATCTGTTAAATATGTATCAGCATGTAAAAAATACGATAAAATAGTTGATGTATAACGACTAAAGTCTGTCCAACCACTATAACCATACATAACTCTTCCTAAATCATCAATATAATTAAAATTTGCTCTTATAATAGAAAATAAAGAAAGTAAATATATAATAAAGAAAATAAGAAAAGCTTTTTTTAAATAAGAATATTTATTTAATTCTGTTATTATTTTATTTTTATATTTAGCAAGCATATTAACCTCTTAACATATAATTATAATTAAGCAATAGAATCTAATTTATTTTTTATTTTATCACTAACTATTTTCATATCAACTTTACCTTTTACTTGAGGAGTAATCTCTCGCATAATTAATCCCATATCTTTAGCTGATGTTGGCTGTACCACTTTAAATACATCATCAATAATCTTATCTAATTCAGAATCAGATAATTGTCGTGGTAGATATTCTTGTAAAATGGCTATTTCTTTTTTATTGGTTTCAACTAAGTCCATTCTACCTGCTTTTTCAAATTCTGTTATTGAATCATTACGTAATTTTATTTGTTTAGAAACGCTCTCAATTAATAACTCGTCATTAACTTCTTTTTTATTATTAATTGACTCTAATTGCATTGCTCCTTTTACCATTCTCAATACAGTTAATCTAAATTGATCTTTTTCTTTCATGGAAGTAATGATATCACTATTAAATTTTTCTAACATATTATATATCTCCTTTAAAATAATCTTTATATGTATTTATTAATTCCTCTTGTTCATGAATTAATTTATCATAATCTTTAGATGTTAAAAAACTATTTACTTTAGGTTTAATAGCTATAGGGAATAAATCTAAATTATTATTATCCGCTAATGTATAGTCAATTATTTTAAATTGATCATTACTAGTATCAATAACTATTTTATATGGAGCATTTATTTGTCTATATTTTTCAAAAGTAGTAGCTGAGGAAATGTATTCATCATAAAGTACCCATAAGTATACAGTTAATTTATCATCATTGAATCTATCTCCAAAATAATAAGTCGATAGAAAGGTCATTTCTTCTTCTAAATGACTACTGCTAATATCTGAAATGTATTGTTCAATAGCATTTTTATTTTCTTTACTTAATTTCTTATCAAATTTAAAAAAGTTTTCTCGTATTATAAAGGTTACAAAAATTGTTACAATAATAATAATTAAACCAATGGTTATGTATTTTAAGAATTTTTTCATGACTTCTCCCTTAATTTAAAAAAGAGGACTAATCTCTATTAGCCCTACTATTTCTTTTACGTGCATTTTTAATACCAGCTTTTTTAGCTTCTCTTCTTCTAACTCCTGGTTTATCGTAACATTCTCTTTTTTTACATTCAGAAGGGACTCCATTTCTAGCTAATTGTCTATTAAATTTTTTAATAGCTAAATCCAAATTACCTTTAACAGCCACTTGTGTCATTAATCTCCCCTCCTTCCGTCATTTCTACCAAAGATTATAGCACAACCAAAAATAATATTCAACAAAATTATATACAAAATGTGCTAAAAATAGACTTTTTTTGTATATTTTAGATTAATATAACTCATTAAATGTGTAATTTAGAAGAAAAAGTAACTCTATAACCAAGTTACTTTTCACTTTTATTTATCAATATCGATGAAATCATCAATAGTCATTAATCGATCATCTATTTCTTTTAAAGACACTTTGTTGTTTTCCTTATTTGTTTCTAATTCAATTTTGGTTTCGATCTTATCTTTTTTGATTAATTCAGCATTGATAAACACTTCTTTTATTCTATCTTTCGTTATGACGGAACCAGTAGAATAACGATCCATAATTGGAATTTCGGTTAATTTTATCATATTGATATCATTACCTTTTAAACCAATGAATTCATTAGATGGAATTGTTAAGGCTCTAATAATACGATATGGATTAGTTTTAACTTCTCTTAAAATCAATAATCCTCGTTTAGCCCTACTAGTTTTTTCAAATTCACTCAATTTTACACGTTTACCAGTAGCTTTATCTGTGATAATCGTTATATATTCTGTATCATGGCTATTAAAATTAGAAGTTGATACCACAAAGTCATCTTTTAAATTAATTGACTTAACTCCACTAGTCCTAATACCTACTTCTGGAATATCGTTAACATCAAACCATAAACCATAAGATTTATTAGTCGCAATAAATATATCGTTGTATTTGGCAATAAAGGCATCTATTACTTCATCATTATCTTTTAATTTCATAGCAGTTAATGGTTTTGAATAACGAAGAGATTTAAACTCTTTTAGACTAGTTTTCTTAATCATTCCATTACGAGTAGAAATAACTATATCTACTTCTTTTTCAAAATCAGTTACAGGTATAACAGCTATAATTTTTTCATCATTATTTAACTTTATAACATTACTTATATGTTTACCCATATCTTTCCATACACATACTGGTAACATATGCACTGGCACATATAAATAATTTCCTAAATTAGTAAACATTAACACGGTATCTAAGGTATTTAATTCAAATAAACCTAAAACATAATCATTATCTTTTAAAGACATATCTTCTTCATTAGAGGCTTGATAACTACGAAGTGATGTTCTTTTTACATAGCCATCTTTAGTAATGGCCACTACTACATCTTCTTTAGGAATCATTTCCATCGTATCTATCTTTAAATCAGATATTTCTTCTTCTATTGATGTTTTTCTAGGTGTTGCATATTCTTTTTTAATTTTACGTAATTCTTCTTTCATAACGTTTTTTAATACTTCTTCATTATTTAAAATCTTTTGCAATCCTTCCACTAAAATATTTAAATTCTTTAATTCTTCTTCAAGGGTTACAACATCCGTATTAGTTAAACGATATAATTGTAAAACAACAATAGCTTCGGCTTGTAATTCAGTAAAACCGAATTCTTTTACCAAATTATTTTGGGCATCACTTTTATTTTTGCTAGCGCGAATTACTTTGATAACGTCATCAAGAATAGAAATACATTTGATAAGTCCTTCGACAATGTGTAGTCTCGCTTTGGCATGATCTAAATCAAATCTTGTTCTTCTTAATATTACTTCTTTTTGATGAACTATATAAGCATCTAACATTTCTAAAATTCCTAATTGCTTAGGTCTTCTATTAACAATAGCAATCATATTAAAATTGTATGCAATCTGCATATCTGTGTTTTTTAATAAATAGTTTAAAATCATTTCTTTGTTGCAGTCTTTCTTTAAATCGATGCAAATTCTTAATCCATCACGATCAGATTCATCTCTAACATCTAACATACCATCAATTTTCTTATCTAAACGAATCTCATCAATACGACGTACTAACTGAGCTTTGTTAACCTCAAATGGTATTTCTGTAATAACTAAAGATAGTTTACCTTTACCTTCTTCAAACATAGTACGTGATTTAATCATTACGCGCCCACGTCCATCCGTATAAGCACTTTTGATTCCATCTATACCACAAACAATACCACCAGTTGGAAAATCTGGTCCTTTAACTATATCCATAACTGTCTCTAATCTACAATTAGGATTATCTATTCTTTTAATAGTAGCTTCCACTACTTCACCTAAGTTATGCGGTGGAATATTAGTGGCATAACCAGCTGAAATACCCGTACTTCCATTTACTAAAAGGTTTGGAAATTTAGCTGGTAAAACTGTAGGCTCTAGCTCGGTATCGTCAAAGTTAGGGGCCATTTCAACGGTATCGCGATCTAAGTCTTTTAATAATTCATTACTAATTTTTGAAAGACGAGCTTCTGTATAACGCATAGCCGCAGGACTATCGCCATCCATAGAACCATTGTTACCATGCATATCGATATATGGCGTACTTTGTTTCCACCACTGACTCATTCTGACCATCGCATCATATATTGAAGAATCTCCATGGGGATGGTAATTACCCATAACATTACCAACGGTTTTAGCACTTTTACGATAAGGTTTGTCATAAGTATTTTTGTCTTTATACATTCCAAACAATATTCTACGTTGAACTGGTTTTAGTCCATCGCGAACATCTGGAATAGCACGATCTTGAATAATATATTTAGAATATCTTCCAAACCGTTCTCCCATAATCTCTTCTAATGCATAATCGTATATTTTATTTACGATTTTATCCATGTTATCACCTATTTTCCATAACTATAACTTAAATTACTATTATCTTTTTCCATATTTAATAAATAATTGTATGTATTAATATAAGTCTTATCTATATTATTATCTTTAATATCTGCAATCTCGTTTATTATCTTACTAGTAAATATGAGATTTAATTTGTTTTTATGTTCGTCCAAAGTTAATGATTCAAGAGGATAATCATCTTGATATTTAATGAAGGCGTCATCGACATCCTCTGGCATAATTTTACGCATCATATTTATATACATAAAGGTAGATTTTTCATCATCCTTAGAAAAGAAAATATCTTCTACTTCTTTAATGGTAATTTTCCCTTTTTCTAAAAGATAATAAAAGGTCATTCCAAATTTACTAAATTCTGTTAGTCTTTCATTAAGCTTCATTGTCGTTTGTTTATCCGTTATTAACATACTACCTCACTACTTCCTTAAATTTTATATTCGTCTTCTAATGAAAACTCAACATTTTCTTCTATCCATTCTTTTCGTGGATCGACACTATCCCCCATCAAAATACTAACTCTTTTTTCAGCCAATGTTGCATCTTCTATCTTTACTCTTATTAAACTTCTAGTTTCAGGATTCATTGTTGTTTCTGCTAATTGGTCAGCATTCATTTCACCTAATCCTTTATAACGTTGAATCTCACATTTCCTATTCCCTACTTTTTCTTTCATCTCTTCAATACTATAAGCGTACTCTATCTCTTTACCACAGGTTATTTTAAATAATGGTGGCAGAGCAATATAAAGTTTTCCCGCTTCAACTAAAGGTTTCATATATCGATAAAAGAAAGTTAGCAATAAACATTGAATATGAGCACCATCGTCATCAGCATCGGTCATAATTATAACTTTATCATATTCACAATCATCGATTTCAAAATTTGGTCCATATCCTGCACCAACAGTATATATAATAGTATTTATTTCTTCATTTTTAAAAATATCATCTAACTTAGCTTTTTCAGTATTAATTACTTTTCCTCTTAATGGTAAAATGGCCTGAAATTTACGGTCACGGCCTTGCTTAGCAGAACCACCTGCTGAATCTCCCTCAACCAAAAACAATTCGTTTTTTAATTTATTTCTCGTTTGAGCAGGAGTTAATTTCCCTGACAAAGTTCGTTCCTTTTTATTACTCTTTCCCTTACGAGCCTCATCTCTTGCTCGTCTTGCTGCTTCCCTTGCTGTTTTACTTTTAAGAGATTTTTCAATAATATCCGTAGCCACACTTTTGTTTTCTTCCAAAAAATATTGCAATTTTTCAGTAACTATGGCTTCTACTACCGTTCTTGCTGATGGCGTTCCTAATTTACCTTTGGTTTGACCTTCAAATTGTAATAGAGACTCTGGTATTTTAAGACTCATTACAGCCGTAAGTCCTTCCCTTACGTCGCTTCCTTCAAAGGCCTTATCTTTTCCTTTGATATAGCCATTATTTTTAGCATAATCATTAAATACTCTCGTAAGGGCTGTTTTAAAACCTACTTCGTGACTTCCTCCATCAATTGTTTTAACATTATTGACAAAAGAAACGATATTTTCATTGTAAGTATCATTGTATTGCATAGCAATATCTACTTCAATATTATCTTTTATACCTTCAAAATTAATTACTTTATGCAAAACATTTTTGTCTTCATTTAAATAAGAAACAAATTCCTCTAATCCTTTTTCATAACAGTATTTATTAACACGAGCAGTCTCTTCGTCAATAACCTCTATTGTTAAACCTTTTATTAAAAAGGCTGATTCTTGCATACGTTCACAGATAGTCGTAAAGGAAAAAGTAGTATTAGAAAAGATAGTATCATCTGGTAAAAAGTGAACAGTAGTTCCTGTACGATTAGTTGTACCAATTTCTTTTAATGGTATAGCTGTTTTACCACCATTTTCAAATCTAATATAATATTCTTTTTTATCACGTTTAATATTTACTTCCATCCATTTGCTTAATGCATTAACGACACTGGCACCCACGCCATGTAGGCCTCCAGATACTTTATATCCCGAGCTTTCAAATTTACCTCCCGCATGTAATACAGTATATATTACTTCAGGAGTAGACATGCCTGAAGAATGCATTCCCGTAGGAACTCCACGTCCATGATCTTCGACACTGACACTGCCATCTTTATGCAATGTAATTCTAATTAAATCACCATAACCATTTATCATTTCATCGATAGAATTATCGACAATTTCCCAAACAAGATGATGTAATCCTCTCCTATCAGTAGATCCAATATACATTCCAGGACGTTTTCTAACCGCTTCCAAACCTTCTAGAATTTTAATGGAACTCTCATCATATTTTAATGCCATACTATCATCTCCTAATACATTATAACAAATCTTATAATTAAAAAAAAGAAGATTTGACTTTTTTTGACAATGATAAACGTTAAAAATGAAGTCATTTAGTATAATTATTTATTATTATAATTTTTTCTTTAAAACTTTACTTTGTGATTCATTTTCCATACTATTAACATAATCAAATAAAGTTAATCTTTCATAAGTTCCAGCTGATTCATCATTCAATACTGTCTTTTTGGGTTCAGGATCATCTTTAGACTTAATCTCTTTATTCTTGCTATTTATTTCATATTTTTGTTTTAAAACAAACATTTCTCTATAATCACGATAATAACAAAGCTTATTCATTAAACTTCTTTTTAAATATTCTAATTCGTTATTAAGTTCACTATCTCCCATATAGCCAATAGAATCTAATGACCTTTGACAAAATTTTAATTTATTAATAAGCTCCAATGTATAATTAGATAATTTACTGGTTTTATTAAAACTACTATTTTTAATAAAACTATAAAATTCTTCATTAGATAAAATTAATTCCATCATTTTATTAATCATCTCATAATTATTAACTTTATCTTGCTCGACATTGGCTAAATCAGATGATAATTCTTGGTTATTATAATAAATATTTAATGAATTCATATAATTATTATACATATATCCAATAAATATTTTATGTAAATTATATCCAGAGTAAGCAAATATTTTTTTATCGACATATTTATCAAATAGATCAAATAAAGAAGTAGAAGGCGCAACAATTCTATCAATATCTGATAATAAATTTTTCTTTACTATTACTCCTTTATCTTGTGCAATATCAGTATATTTTTTTATTCTTATGGTCTCTTGTTTATCACCATTAAAATGAATAATGTATTGACTTGATTCGTAATTTGGTTCAAAGATGAGCATATATTTTTTTGATACTTCTTTTTTCATATTATCCCCCCCCCCCCATCATTTACACTTATTATAAATTAAAGTTAATAAATCGTCAAAATTTATTTTATTTATATTTGATTAGGATTAAAATCTATATCAATTTTAATTTTATTGTTACTTTTATAATAATCTATTATTTTATTTAACGTCATATATAGTTTATCTTCTTTTTTGTATTTTATAATTATTTGAAAACGATAATTATTATTTACTTTAAAAATATTACTAATACTAGGCCCTAAAATAATACTTGCAGTTAAATTATTATTTAAATTATGAGCTATTTTATTAGCTTCATTTTTAGCTAATTCATAATCACTACTAATTATTTTGATAGATACTAAATAATAATAAGGTGGATATCCTAGTTTTTTTCTTATATTCATTTCGGCTTTAAAAAAGCTACTATAGTTATGATTTTTAGCTAAATATATGGCATAATGATCGGGATT
This sequence comes from uncultured Bacilli bacterium, assembly GCA_947593955.1. GTDB lineage: Bacteria > Bacillota_I > Bacilli_A > RF39 > UBA660 > RGIG3091. Next base: position 14,342 of record CANQDV010000005.1, read on the forward strand.
AAAGGTTTGAATAATTACCTCTCCTTTTTTATCACCACGACCACTTCTTCCTGATACCTGACAAAGAAGTTGGAATGTATCTTCACTGCTTTTATAATTAGGTATCATTAAACTTGTATCAGCATTTATAACCCCAACTAAAGTTACATTAGCAAAATCTAATCCTTTAGCAATCATTTGGGTACCAAGCAAAATATCGTATTTGTAATCTTTGAAATCATTAATTATTTTTTCATGAGCTCCTTTTTTAGAAGTAGTATCATAGTCCATTCTCACCACTCGACAATCAAACATTTTATGCAATTCTTCTTCTATTTTCTCAGTACCCACTCCTAAATTTTTCATAGCATCTTCATGGCATTTAGGACAAGTTATACTATATTTAGTCGCATATCCACAATAGTGACATCTAAGCATATTAGAACTCTTATGATAAGTTAAAGTAATATCACAAGATGGGCATTTCTCCACATGACCACAATTAGAACAAGTTATAAATGAAGAATATCCTCTTCTATTAAGCAACAAAATTATTTGTTCTTTTTTGTCTAATCGCATCTTAATCGCTTCTATAAGCTTATCAGAAAAATATCTTCCTTTTTTTCTTTCCTGATTCATATCAATTATTTCCACATTCGGTAAAGTTCTATTACCAATACGATTAGGTAGACTTACCAATTTATAAATACCTTTTAAAGCTTTAGCATATGTAGTTAAGCTAGGTGTCGCACTACCAAGCACTACTAAACTATGATGATATTTACTACGTTCGATAGCAATATCTATAGCATTATATTTAGGATTATTATCTTGCTTATAAGAAGGAGTATGCTCTTCGTCAATAACAAATAAACCAATATTAGTTAAAGGAGCAAAAACAGCACTGCGAGCACCAATAACTATTTTTACTTCACCACGAGCAATCTTACGATATTCATCATATTTTTCACCTTCGGATAATTTACTATGTAAAATAGCTATATTTTCAGCAAATCTTTTCTTAAATCTTTCAACTAATTGAGGTGTCAATGAAATTTCTGGTACTAGCACAATTGATGATTTACCTTGTTTTAACATATTCTCTATTAATTCCATATATACTTCTGTTTTACCACTACCAGTGACTCCATGAAGTAAATATGTTACTTCCTTACCATTATCTTTTAAAATAGTATTCACTACTTTACTTTGTTCAGCAGTTAAAGGATATTTAAAAATTTCCGCAGATCCTTTTGTTTCAAAGCGATATACTTCCTCTATTGTTTCTTTTAAAATTTTTTTATTTAATAATGTTTTTAAAGCACTAATCGAAATTTTATTTAATTCTATTTTATTTACTTTCTTATTTTTCAAAACGGTATCAATTATTATTTTCTGTTTTTCATTAAAAGTATAACTAGGTATATCACTGTTATCAATATTAAGTTCAATTATTTTAAGCATTTTTTTAGGAACTACTGTACCATTACTTGCTTTTAAAGCTTTAGGTAGCATAACTTGATAACATGAAATCAAAGTTGCTAAAGTATCTTTCTGCATTTTTTTACCTAATTCTAATAATTCGTCATTTAATACAATATCATCATCTACTATATCAATAATTTCCTTCATCTCAGAAATTTCTATTTTATTCTTAATATTTAACACAAAACCTTCTAAAATTTGATGTCCAAAAGGAACAGTAACTCTTATCCCTATTTGGATATTATTTTGTAAACGTTCAGGAATAATATAATCAAAAACACGATCAATATTTTTACTTGATATTTCCACTAGAACTTCAGCAATCATATTATCCCTCCAAAATAATTATACAAAAAAAAATAATAGAAAGCTATAATCTATTATTTTTTTACTTTTATTTTGTTTTCTGAATAGGCGTTTCCTGTGATAAAGGGCCATAATTACCATATAAAGCATTAAAAGCATCTTCTAATGATATATTGTCAACATAATCAACAGGTTCATCTATAATAGGTGGTACCCAAGGTTCTTCCCCATTTGGATAATCAGATAATTCTGGATCTTCTGATTGAGAAGGCGGAGTATTAGGAGTTTCATTATCCTTATTCTCATCCTTATTATCATCGTCGTTATCGTTTTTACCTTCATCTACAACTTCTGTTGGAGGTAAATTTTTTACAGCTTCATTATAGGCTTTTTCAGCATCAGATCTTAATTGATCTCCAAATGTACGAGCCGTCTTTAATTCATTGTCTACCTCATCACCAAAAGTTTTTCTATAAGTATCCATAAGTTGTTTATATAAATCCCCATAGTTAGAAGCAACATAAGATTTTTCTTTGTCAGAAAGAGAATCAATAAATTTAATAACTACATCATCTCTTTGTCCTACTATACTATTTAAATAATCTTGAATTTGCTTGTCATTATGGTTAATTTCATTAGCCCCATCACCGAATGCTTCAGCATGAGCTACAATATTGAACAATGACAATTTAGTAGTATCTACTACCTCATTATTAAATGGATTTACTATAGTTTTACCGTATTTATAAGCTCCTTCTTTTTCAACATAATCGTTAGCGTCATAAATACCTTGTTTTTGTAATTCAGCACTCAAAGCATCAACTTTTCTTAATAAATTTTCTTGCCATTCAACATCTTCTTTTTCGCTAGGTGTTAAATCTTCCTTATCAACTTGCTCTTCAACTACATCAGTATGCTCTTCTACCACAGTACCATGTTCTTTAACATAATCATCTTTTTCTTTTTCAGGCAATTTTTCATATTCGTCTTTGCTAATATTATAATCTTCATTTTTTTCTACTTCAGGTATTGGCAAGAATCTATTATTCATAAGAGCAATAACATCATCATGATCCAAGATATTCATACCTTGGTTAAGCAAACTAGTGATATTATTTACTGTTTCTTTACGTTCTTCTAATTCAGCAATTTTATCTTTGTTTTCTTCTTTATCTGCAGTATTAATTGCTCCCATTATTTGCTTATACATATTAAATTGATCCATATTTTCTTCAATTTCACCGAATGAAGAAGCACATAAACTCTTGTCATTAAGTTCTCCAACTAAAGTGAAAGTTGGATCTTGTAAAACATCGTTTAATACAGCATTTCCTTCTAATAATTTAGCTCTTTGAGTACCTGCAACAATTGCACCATTACCATATTGAGCTTTTTCATCAGCACTTACATTATGTACAGTATTATAATCAGGAACGTTTCTTGTTGCTAATTGGTTTCCAAAATGGAATGCTGTAGCCATACGAGCAACAGAGTCATTATTGATTTCATCATATGAACCAGTCATTCCTTCATATGTATAATCATAGTATAATGTTTTTAAAACAGCATCAGATGTTTCTATTGATGGATTAGCATTGAAAGCCAATACAACATTTTCGTGTTTTTCAAAAAACTCTCTTGCTTGTTCATCTTCAATTAATGAAGAAATTCCACTAGGTTCAACAGCATTCATTCCATATGCAGCTAATTTCAAGTAAACTCTATCCATTGCCTTATAAATGCCGTTGGCATCTAATTTTAAAGTTCCAATTTGAGTTAAATCACCAAAGATATTATATAATTGCTCAGGAGTATAATTATTAAATGCTATTTTGGCAGCAATTAAATCTTCAGCAGAAAATTGTAAATCAACTTTGTCAGTATCTAATTTAAAATTATTAGCCTTAGTCATTTGATTATTTATATTTTGAATTGAAGTAAGAACATCATTAAAGAACTTCTTACCATCTTCATTTAATGAATTGATTAAATCCTCAGCTTCATTTAAAAGATCATTGTTATTGTTATTATTGTTGTTTTGTTCTGAAACAACTTTTTTATTTACCGCATTTGCTCCTGCTGTAATAGCAGCTATAGCAGCAAGGCCACCTAATCCTGTTACTACGGCGCGACGTTTGGCACTAGTTTTATAATGTTCATCTTCAGCCAATTCATCTTCTTCATCATATATTGGATCAACAGGATCTGCAACTGGACTAGTATATAATTCAGCATCAAGTTTTTCATGATCGTCTTTATCAATACATTCAAAAACTCCATCTTCTTTTGCATTTCTTAATAATTCTTCGCCAGTTGCACCTTTAACGCCAATATTTTTCAAAAATTTATAAATCTCATATTGATCTACTTTTCCATTATAATTATGTTCTTCAACTACTTCACCAGTTGATTGATCTACAACATACACTTTATCAAAATTTCCATCATCTTTATTATATGTTAATATCAATTTATAATTCATTTATATCACCCCTTCATTAATTAACTAGTCTATAGTTACCAGTCATTTTATAGCCAGCATTAATTAGTGATAAATCATTGTAAGAACTCCACTTAATATCAGTATATGCAGCACTTATTAATGAACGATATCTAATACGATAAGTATATACAGTTGTTTCAACAAGCTTCTTATCATATCCAGCGATTGTTCTAAATGTATTATATACTTTTAATGGTCTATTTTCATAAGAACTACATTTTACTGTTACACCACTAGTTGAAGTTAAAGTATCTTCGGCAGTAACTGTATAAACATTTCTACTGTATCTCTTCCATAATATCTTACCTGGTTCAGTAGTACATTTACCATTACATTCATCACTTTCAATATTAACTAATTCATATTTAAATCTTACAGTATCAGATGGCACTACTGAGCTATCCAATGTAACATAAGAATCAAATTTCCAACCATCAGAAACTTGTATAGCATATGTAGTCGTTGTATTAGATTGTTTACGATAATAATTGTAACCTGCACAAGTTTTTACAGCAACACTATCAGATTCAACAATACGATCAACATATCTAGCATTTCCTACTTCGTATTTTTTAACTGTAGTCTTTCCTAAATCTTCAGTTTCAGATAAACCATCACTTGATAATCCCCATTTTGGTGGATTACTAGGATTATATTCTTTTGTTTGCCATTCTCCCCAATTACTATAAGCAGCAGCTATTTGTTTAGCATACTCATATTCATATGTTAATGCTACTTTTGTAATTTTGGTGTTACAAGTACTTGTATTACCAGCTTTATCTTTTACATATCCAATTACATTATGTGTACCATTATTAGTAATTGTTAATTTATCAGTACTATTATATGTAGGATTGTTACCTACAGAAATTCCATAAGCTCCTACACCACTAGTTGCATCAGTTTTAGATTTAAATCCGACAACAACATCACTTATATAATTTCCGCTATTATTTTTAGTACCACTTAATACGGTTAATTCACAGTTAGGTCTAGTGGCATCTCTTTTTATTTCAATACTACAAGTTGCAGTATTTCCATTAGAATCTTTGACATATCCTTTTATAACAAAGTTACCATCACTATTTACAGTATATGATGAATTGTTATTATAAGTAGTAGTTGGCCCAATACCAAATGAAGTAATTGTTGCTCCATTAGTTGAGGTTTTACTCTTAAATCCAATATTAACATTACTTACATACCAATTATTTAATCCCATAGTTCCAGAAGTAACTTGTAAACCACAAGAAGGTTTTGAATTAGTACTTGTTGGTGTTTTTTTAGTAACAGTTATATCACATGTCTTAGTATTTCCAGCAGCATCTTTTACAAATCCATAAACTTTAGTTGTACCATCTTTACCAACTATATAAGTAGATTTATTATTATAATTTGGTTTTGAATTAATATCTAATCCAAATGACTTAACACCACTAGTTACATCAGTTTTAGAACTAAATCCTATTGTAACATCGCTAACATAACTTCCATTAGCGGCAGTAGATCCACTTAATACAGTTAAACCACATGTTGGCGCTACTGCATCTTTCTTAACATCTATACTACAAACAGCAGTTTTTCCATTAGAATCTTTGACATAACCATATACTGTCGTTACTCCATCTTTAGTAACAGTATAAGTATCTTTACCATCATAATTACTAGATGTACCTATACCATAATTAGTAATTTTTGCACCTGTAGCATTAGTTGTTTTACTCTTAAATTTGACAACAACATCGCCCAAATACCATCCATTTTCTCCAGCCTTACCTGATGAAACAGTCAATGAACAAGAAGGCCCTTTAGGTTGCGTTTGTGGTTGTGGTTGTGATTGTTGTCCTGGCTTTGTTGGTTGTTCTGGAGTAGAAGGTGTTGGTTCTTCTTCTTCCTTTTTCTCACAAATATCAGTAGTACAATATGAATAGCATCCAAGATATACTACAATTTCATCTTCTTGACCTTTACATTTCAAATGAACTGTCATTTGATATTCAGTTTCTAGTTTTTCCAATGTAACATATGAATTTTTTACATCACATGTATCCCCATTCTTATCAGTAAAAGGTAACAATAACTTTAAATCTAGCATTTCTTGTAGTGTTAAAGTTACTTTATCTCCTACTTTTTGTGGCAATCTTTCCGTTGTAAAGTAATTTATTGCCGCATCTTTCATTGTTTGTACATTAGCATTAAATATACTATTATTAATTCCTTCCATATTAGGAATTGGTAATAACCATAATAAAAGTAATACAAATATTATAATTAATACTAATTTAATTAGGAAATCTCTAATAGGAAATCCTTTTTTTTCTTCATATTCAGTATACATTAATAATTCCCCCTAACGTTATGCTGCTTATCATAGCATATTTTACTTTTTTTGTCAATGTTATAATCCGATAGTTGTACCAAAGTACAGCCAGCATTAAACATATCAAGTCCATAGTCTACTACTTTCTTTTCATTTTTTAGCACATTATACACTTCCTTTTTTAATATTCCTTTCCCAATTCCATGGATAATAATTAATTCTTTATTACCTAATTTATAATTATCTTCTAAGAACTCCTTAACCATTATTCTAGCACTGTCTTTATTTTCTCCGTGCAAATCTAGTTTAGGTAGATTGGCTCGGCCTACTACATTCATCATATTTTCGCATCACTTCACTTAAAGTCGGAATAGAATATTGCCCACCTAATTTAGTTACTGATAGAGCTCCTGATATGTTAGCAATTTTTAAAGTCTTTATCATATCAAAACCATTAGCTATTGCATAAGTAAAGGCTCCATGAAAAATATCGCCTGCACCAGTAGTATCAACTGCCTTTGTTTTTAATGTTGGAACAATTTTATATCCCTTATCATACACAAAGCACCCTTTATCTTCTAAAGTAATGATAATCTTATTTTTAAAATCCCTTTGTAATTTACTATATATAGCAATTAAAGAAGTAAGATCATTAAAATCAATTTTCATCTTTGTGTATTCTTCTGCAAAATCTTTAGAACAAGCAATATAGTCAACTTGTCTTGCTAATTCTATAGTTGCTTCTTTTAATGATCCTGCATCAATTATTTTAATAGCATCAGGATTATCTTTCATAACTCTAGTTGCAAATTCTCTTTCATAACCATCTAATAAAATAATGTCAAACTTTTCATTAGGGACAACATCTTCAAGCATTAATTCTTTATCCCTGTTAGTAATAATCGTTCTACTTCCTACTTCTGTATTAACTAAAATATAACTTGAAGTAGTTCGACATCCTTTTTCATTAATTAAATATTTTGTATTAATGTGGACTTTTTCCAATTCTGTACGAATTTTCTTGCCATAGTAATCATCTCCAACTACACCTGCAAAATAAGTTTCAATTCCCCATTTAGCAAGTAAATAAGCACAATTACAAGCACTCCCCCCAATACATTCTATTTTATCACTTGACCTTGTCTTTTTATTCTCAATTGGAAAGTGATCTAATGGCAAAGTAATATCATATGCGGCTTGACCTATACATATTGCCTTCATCATTATCACCTTTATTTTATTATAGCAAAACAAGAGCAAACTTCAAAGTGTTTTTTTGAAATTAGTTCTCATTTTTTATTTCTTCTGTTAACTGCCAAATATTTTTCTCATTTTGGCCATCAGTCTTAACATCTTTTTTTAATGTTACTAAAATTCTTACTCCATATTCACCAACGTGATCAACAGCAACCATACCACTTTCACTAACATACCATAAATAATAACTTCCATTTTTAGTCGCTAACCAATAAGGATTACCAACATTAACAATCGTATCATCAATCTTTTTATAACTAGTATCATCATTATAATATTTATCTAAATCTTCTTTAGATAAAATTTTAACACTTTCACCAAATTTATTATCTAAATAATAATCAAAATTGATGTTTTCATCAGCACCCGTTAATATTTTCAAGCTTTTCTCATTAGTAGCACTTCCATATCCATGATAATAACACATAGATATACCATTTTGAATCAAAGTAACTTGCCCATCATCTATACTAAATACTCGCCATCCCGATGACTTAACATTATTATAATCACACGTTACACTATTATTTCTACTTGTCTTTTCCGTATATCCCCCAAAAGTATAAGCTTTAGAACGATTAGGAACTGCCACTGTTTCTTCCCAAACCCCGGCATCATAATTGACATAATCACCAACTTTTACCTTTTCACTTAATAAATATAATACAGGCTTACGTGTAAAAGTAATGTTAATAACTCCCCCACCTATAAGAGCTAAAATAATTCCCAATATGATAAAGATGGTAGATATTATAATAATTACTATAGCGGTTTTATCTTTCTTTTTTTTCTTTTTCGTTTCTTTTCCTTCTACCAATGTTTTATCTATATCTTTTTCTTTTTTATTCTTTTTTACCTTCATAACTCCTCACCACTCTACTATTTAAATTTTATCATTTATATAAAATAAGGGCAAGAAAAAAATCGTATTTGCATGATTATTATTGTAAAAAAGAACTATGATTGTAGTTCTTTTTAGGAATAGACACTTTCCGTTAAATCTTTTACTGCTGTCAAAATATAAGAAATCTTATACCATGTTTGTAAATTAGCTTCTCCTGTTACCTCTAATGAAAATACTTTTTGAAAAACACTTATTGCTTCTTTGGTATCACTATCAAATAAACCACTGGGATTAGGAATAACTGGTATACCTGGATAACTTCCCCTTATGTAGTTTAAAGCATTCTGTAACAAATAAACATCAATACCACAGCTTCCCTCTTTTAAAGTTGTAGTAAAAGAATATGGATAATTATCACTTATTTCAGCTTCATATATATTTACACTATCACCATAATAATATCTTAATATGTCTAATGCACTATATCCTCTATCACCCAACTCTTTAGAACCCCATTGACTTAAATATCCTGATTCATTAGTTTCACTTTTATAATGAGCAAGAAGAGGTTCTAATCTAATTCCAACTCTAATATAGTTATTAAATATTTCGTCGACAATCTTAGAAATCGGTTCAAATATCGTACCATTTCTCGTATATTTTTGATCATAACTAGTAGTAGAAGTTATTGTAAAGTCATATCCCCTACTTTTATACCATTCAGTATATATTCTATTTAATGCAAAAGAAATAATAGCTAAAACGTTGGCTTTTATTGTTTCCTCTGGCCAAGTACTATAAATTTCACTTGAAGCTACATTTTTTACATAATCAATAAAAGATACTGTATAATTAGGAGCACTAGAATTACTAGGTATTCCATCATGCACTACTATATTAGTAGGTATTAATACGTCCTTTAATACAATGGGGGCAATACCATCGTCATCAGTAGGTCCATAAATATTAGCAGGATACTCCTCCCATAAAGTATTTGGAGTTACTACATAATTATTATTAGTTTCTCCATCATCAATAGAATTTAAATATACATCTTGAATAGATGTTACCCCATCAAAAATCTGAACCCCTCTAATAGTTGTTGAATTAAGTCCTAAAGCCTCTACCCTAACATCATAAGTTTCATATGGTCTAACTTCATATTGTTCTTCTAAAGAATAACTTTCATTCACTGTTGCTAGAGAAATGAACTCACTCTCTCCATTTTCGTTTGTCTTTGTTTGAAAAATTTGATTATCATCTTTTAATATTGTAACAGTTGCATTTTTAACAGGATTAGCAACATTATCACCATATACATTAACTTTTAGATAACCTTCGTTCATATTACACCTCTTTATATTATATATAATATCTTGCTAATAAATGAATATAATTCAATGGGTGACTAATAATGAATGATATCTTAGAATTAGGTTCAATTGGTGATGATGTTAAAATACTACAAGAAAAGTTAAAAATTTTAGGTTTTTATAACGCTATTGTTACAGGAAGTTTCGGATTATCGACAGAAGTTGGTGTCAAAGCTTTTCAAGAACAATATGGTCTAAACGTTACTGGTATTGTCGATAATGAAACCTGGAATTTATTATATGAATTAACATCACCTAGAATTGCACCAATAAGTCTTTATCCAACTTTAAGTTATGGAAGTACTGGCGAATATGTTAGAGATTTACAAGAAAAACTAAAAACACTTTTATATTATACTGGCAATATTAATTCTAATTTTGACTTGGAAACAGAAAATGCTGTTAAAAGATTACAAATGAATAATAATTTAACAGCAACAGGTGTAGTAAATAATAGTACATGGAATGTAATAAATTATTTATATGGTAATTTAAATAGTTGTGTCACAGATAATGATGAAAATCTTGATAATGATAATTATACAAATTATACCGTTAGTAATGGAGATACTTTATACTCTATTGCTAGACGTTTTGATACGACTGTTGATGCTATTAAAACACTCAATAATTTAACTAGTAATACTTTATATATTGGGCAAGTATTAAAAATACCAACCTCTAACGAAAGCGATTACTTTACTTATACCGTTAATAGTGGGGATAGAATTTTTATGGGAAATAATGAATGTTGATAAAACAATAAAACAAACCATTTGATTTATTAGAAAAAAAGTTTATAATAAGGAATAAAGAAAATATATTGAAAAATAGGTGGATATATGATTAATAGAAATTTAATTAGTGATTTTGCTAATATTATTGGTAATTTAAGAATTGCTATTGATTTGGACTCATTAAAAGAAGCAAAAAATGATTATGAAATGGTTCTAAATGAATTATTAAAATGGGTTAATTATTATTATAAAAATAAAAATTTAGATATAGTTACTCATGATGATTCATTAAAAATACATAGCTTATTAGAAGAAATAAAAAATAAATTAATTCCTAATAAGCAAATAGGAATGGAATCAATGTTATCAGATAATATTTTAATTAGGTATGAAGTAATTATTAAAACAATAAATGAGGAAAGAGGTAATTTTTAATGGGAAGAGATAAATATGGACATTATACAAACGATGAAGAAATAGAACTTAGAGCTTCTATAGATAAATATGGTAAGGATCATATTGATATTTATGATCGTTGTCCTGCCGAAAATGATGATCATGATTCAATTCATATTGATTATGATAGTAATACTGGCAAAGGAACAATTGTTGATACAACAGATGGAGATAAAGAAACGACTGATACGCAGTGTTATTTAACTTCTGCATGTATGAGATATTTTCAAAAAAGTTTTGATGATAATTGTTATGAATTAACAGTGCTAAGATGGTTTAGAGATAAATTTGTTTCAAAAGAAGATATAGATCATTATTATGAAGTAGCACCAGTAATCGTTGAATCTATCAATAAAGAGGAACAAGCAAATATTATTTATGAATATATTTATGAAAATATAGTTGATTATTGTGTTAAACAAATTGAAAAAGAAAATTATGATGAGGCCTACAGCAGATATAAAATTAGTGTTATAGTATTAGAAAAACAATTTGCAAAACCAGCATTAATAAATAGATTTGTCAAAACTTTAAAATTAAAAATTAATAATTAGAAAAATGAATTATCCTATAATAAATTAGGATTTTTTTATGCTTTTATATTTTTTTATAAATGATATATACAATATCTTTCTTAGAACTTAATCCTTTTTGTTGGAAAAATATATAAAAAGGATAATATTAATATTACTAAATGAGATATTAAAACCATAGAATTTATTGGAGGTATAAAACTCTATGGTTAAATACAAAGTTAATTTAAATTTTAAAGAAAATGGTAAATCGTTAAATGAAATAATAGTTAATGTATTAAAAATAGAATTAGAAAAACGAACCTATATGAATGTCAATATTTTAAGTAAAGAATCTACTTTTTATCCTCAAAATGGAAGGAGTACCACTTAAGTCTTATGAATAATAATTATAATGTAGGACTTTATATAAGATTATCAAGAGATGATGGCAATATTGAATCAGATAGTATTGTTAGTCAAAGAAGTTTACTTAATCAATATGTAAAAGAAAACAATTATAAAGTTATTGATGAATATGTCGATGATGGTTTTACAGGGACTAATTTTGATAGACCTGCATTCAAAAGAATGATTAAAGACATTGAACTAAGCAAAATAAATATGATTATTACCAAAGATATGTCAAGATTAGGTAGAGATTATATTGGTACTGGCGAACTTATTGAAAAATATTTTCCCAATAATAACATCAGATATATTGCCATTAATGATGGAATAGATACATTCATAGATAATACTAATAATGATATTGCTCCTTTTAAAGCTATAATGAATGATATGTATGCTAAAGATATTTCTAAAAAAGTAAAAACAAGTTTACATTCAAGAATGAAAGATGGATTATATGTGTCTGGTAGATGTCCATTTGGTTATATGAAAGATCCTAATAATAAAAATCATTTAATAATAAATGATGAACAAGCTATGACTGTTAAATTAATCTTCGATTTAGCCCTTAAAGGTCATACTTATCATTACATTGCTGAGTATTTAAGCAATCAAAAAATAAAAACACCTGCATCTTACTATAATTATGTTTGGAATACCAAATGTACTAATTTGTCCTGTGTTAGTCAAGATAAAGGCGTTTGGGTCGATACAACTGTTAAAGCCATTTTAACAAATCAAATCTATGTAGGAGATATAGTTCAAGGTAAAACCCAAAAGATAAATTACAAACTTAAAAAGACTATTAAAAACAATCCTAAAGACTATATCATTGTCGAAAATACTCATGAAGCAATTATTGACAGAGATACTTTTAATTATATACAAACCCTACTCCCTAAAAATGTTAAAAGACCAGAAAAGAAAAGATTTTATTTATTAGATGGGCTTTTATATTGTGGAGATTGTAAACACCGAATAACAATAAGATATCAAAATAAAACAGGAAGAAGTTATACTAGTTGTGACTATTATAGAACTTACTCTAAATATCATGTTTGTACAACTCATACTAATAATTATGAAATATTAGAAAAAATAATTTTAGATAATATTAAGGATGTATGTAAAAATTATTTAAATAAAAATAAAATAAAAGATTCTATTAAAAATATAACTTTTGAGAATAATAATTTAAAAATTGAAAAACATATCAACAATTTAGAAATTACAAATGGTAAACTAACTGAAAATCTTGATAAAACTTATATGGATATGTTAAAAGGAATTATTGATGAAAAACAATATATAAGAGTAAGTGACAATATAAAAAAAGAAATAGATGATAATAAAAAGTATATTGATAATCTTAAAAATCAAAATCAAAAATCAAACAAAATAGATAACAAAAAAATAGAAAAATATATTAGTGAGTTTTTATCATTAGAAAATCCGACTAGAGAATTAATAATAAATTTAGTTGAAAAAATTTATATCTATCAAGATAAAACAATTGATATTATATTTACATTTAAAAATATTGTATAATACTTTGTAGAAAGATAAAGAAAGGAAAATAATAATATGAACCATGAAATGAAATTACAACCTAAGTATTATAATTTTATACTTAATGGAACCAAAAGAATTGAAATTAGACTTAATGACGAAAAAAGGCGGAAAATTGCAATTGGGGATACCATCAAATTTTTAAAAGAACCAGAATTAAATGAATTTTTCGAAGCTAAAGTTATTGGCTTATTAAGATATAACACTTTTGAAGATATGTTTAAAGATTTTGATATTTCTATTTTGGCAGATAGTTCAATGACTAAAGAAGAATTAATAAAAGTTCTTGAACAATTTTATCCCAAAGATAAGCAAAAACAATATGGTGTTCTAGGAATAAGGATTGAATTAGTATAAGACAATTTGATATATAAAATAACATTATTCAATATCTACTTTAAATAGATATTATATTTACATTTAAAAATACTACATAAAAAAGGTATCTGGTGATACCTTATATGCTATTGCTAGACGTTTTGATACAACAGTTGATACTATTAAAACACTTAACAATTTGACTAGTAATACTTTATCTATTGGACAAATTTTAAAAATACCAGCAGCTAATAATAATTATATTACTTATATAGTAAATAGTGGTGACACTTTATATGCTATTGCTAGGCGTTTTAATACGACGGTTGATGCTATTAAAACCCTTAATAACTTAACTAGTAATACGTTATCAATTGGACAAATTTTAAAAATACCAACAACTACTAATAATTATATTACTTATATAGTAAATAGTGGTGATACTTTATATGCTATTGCTAGATATTATAATACGACTGTTGATGCTATTAAAACGCTTAATAATTTGACTAGTAATACTTTATCGATTGGGCAAGTATTATTAATACCTGATAATTAGTGTCAACCTTAAAGAAAAAAATGATGTTTTGCTATGAAAGATAAGTTAATATGTTATAATTTGTCTAGAGAGGAGTTTTTATATGCAAGATGTGATGATCTCTTTGATAGATCAGTTTGGTTATCTAGCAATTGCTTTTTTGATAGCTATCGAAAACATATTTCCACCAATTCCATCGGAAGTTATTTTAACATTTGGAGGTTTCTTAACTACTTATAGCAAAATAAATATTGTGGGTGTCATAATATCAGCTACGATTGGATCAGTAGTTGGAGCTATAGTGCTATATGGATTAGGACGAATATTAAACAAAGAAAGATTAGAAAAAATTGTTGCATCTAAAGTTGGAAAAGTATTACGAATTAAAAAGAAAGATATTGAAAAAGCAGATCATTGGTTTGATACTAAGGGAAGCTATACTGTTTTCTTCTGTAGATTTGTTCCCATTGTTCGAAGCTTAATATCGATTCCTGCTGGAATGAGTGAAATGCCATTTGTTAAGTTCCTTGTGTTGACAACCATTGGAACGGCTATATGGAATACTGTATTAGTAATATTAGGTTCTATTATGGGTTCTTCTTGGACGAAGATTGTTGACTTTATGGATGCTTATTCCAAAATAGGTCTTATTGTTTTAGTAATTGCTTTCATAGTAGCATGTATTGTTTTCTATAAACACCGCTTAGGTAAAAAGAAAGATAAATAAAAAAGTTCATTAGAAAAGTGAACTTTTTTTATTTATCTAAAAACATTACATAATATTCTTCATAAGTGATATTATTTTCTTTTATGTATTTGGCTATTTCTTCGCCGACATATCTAAAATGCCATGCTTCATATTTATAACCAGTAATATCTTGTTTATCTTCTTGATATCTTAAAATAAAACCATATTTATAAGCATTATTAAGCATCCAAGTATATTCTGGTGAAGATTTGAAGGTATTATAATCACGAGACGCTACATCTAAAGCTAACCCTGTTTGATGTTCAGAATAACCAGGAAGAGCTACATAATTGTCAACGTAATCTTGACCATATAAATTTAAATATGTATCATAAACTTCTACTTGAGAATCATAACTACGATAAGCAGAATTGGCTAAAATATGCATATTATCTTTAAGAGCATCATCACACATCTTTTCAAAAGCTACCTGAGCAACTTTTGATAAATATTGTGTGGATGTACCTTTAGTACAACTACTTTTTATTGCCGTTATATTAACTGGTTCAAAAGTTTCATCCAATTTATTATATTTATTGGCAAGAACGGTTTCGCTAAATTGTGTCACTATTTTCGCGTCTTCATAAAGAGGTTTATCAAGCCCAATATTTACTGCTACTACAGTATCTTTATAATCCCCGGTAAAATAATCTAAATAACGATACAAATTTTCACTTTTAAAAAAATCAAATTCTAAATATTTATCAATATCTTCAATTAAATCATGATCATATAATGATAGTACTATATCATCAGTCATTTTATTATTAATTAAATTAATATTATCCGTTGTATAACCAACCTTTAATAAAGTATTTATTCTTTTGATAAAATCATTTTTATCGACATAGTCAATAGCAAAATAACTAGTTACATTTTCTTTAACAAAATCTTCACTACCAACAGCAACCTCTACTGTCCTACTATAATTATTCGCTAAAACCTCATCTTTAATTCCTTTAAAGACAATATCAAAAACGGAATTAAAACTATAATTTTTAGATACTATCCTATATGTCAAAATACTAGGATACGCTAATAAAAGGACAATTATAATTAATATTACTACCCAAACTCTTTTTAATTTGACCTTCTTTTTCATTATGATACACCTCTATTGTAATAAGTATATCACTGATATAATTTATTTTAAATATTATTTTACAAAGATTAAGTAAATTCTAGTAAAAATTCTTTGTAATAGAGGAGCCCGATATTTAAATTTAGGTTTACCACTTTCACAAGCTTCAATAATTTTGACTACGATAGAATCTAATTGTCTTTTTTCAATTAAATTAAATAGTTTAGTTAATTTATTATGAATTTTAATTTTATCATTATAGAAAACGGAATCATATCCCGTATTTTTATCAATATTATCAATCATGACTTGATTAAATCCTGTTTTGTATGCCCCAGGTTCTATTAAAACCACTTTAACTTTAGACTTTAACGTTTTTAATTCTCTTTTTAAAGATGTTGCCATAGTACTAATTGCTGCTTTGGTCGAACAATAACTACCTAAAAAAGGAATCGGAATAATTCCTGCTGTTGAAGACATAATAATTATTTTTCCTTCCTTATTATTTTTTATCATCCTATTGCCAACGCGTCTTACAATATCATATGAAGCAAAATAATTAACTTCAAAATTACGTCTTACTTCATCCATTGGAACATCTAAAATAGAACCCCCTATTCCAATACCTGCATGATTAATTAAAACATCTATATCCAAATTATTTAACATTTTACGATCTTCATTGTTAGTAATATCCAATTTAAAAATTATAATTTTAAGTCCTAAAGCATCTACTTTCTCTTTTAATTTATGAGCTTCTTCATTAGTATGCGTTGTCATATATACAAAATGTCCTCTACTTGCAAGCGTTATTCCTGTTAAAAAAGCAATACCACCTCTTGCACCTGTTATTAAAATTTTCATTTTCTTCACCATTTATAATATGAACAAAAAAGAGACCTTTTAGTCTCTTAACGTTAATAAAATTCATTTAATAGTAAGCAAAATGTACGTGAGCTTTAATGGCTCTTAAAAAGTTAGTATTTATATAATATGCGATTTTTAAGGTTTGATTTTAGTTTTTATATTTTATAAGAAATAAGGAGTGTAGTTAAAATCGCCTATTATTAGTTTCTATAGTTATCAAGTCTAATTTTTAAAACAATCTTATATTATCACCTTTCCTTTCTATATCTACATTGTATAAAAGTAATGTGAATAATAAAGAAATATTATGTGAAATTTTTATGAAAAAAAGAAATACTTTATAAATATTTCTTTAATTTTTTGATACTGTTATTTTGAAATTTTATTAATTCATCTGCTAAAGCAATAACATCTTTTTGGGATTTATCTTTAAATTTATGAATATTTTTTTCTATTTCAATAACTCCCATCGTATTACCTCTTATTAACATATCAGCTATTTTACTATCACTATTATCTTTCATTACTTCCATTTTCATTTCCATTGATGAACCCATTTTAGCCATCATACCAACATCATTTAAATCCACATTATACTTTTCCGTCAATCTTTTGACCTTCTCTTGGAAAGATAAATACTCTTTTTTTATATCTTCAATAGCATCTATAATTTTATTATCTTTACCTTTTAAATCTTCTAATAATTTCATACAACTATGACTACCCATATCAACTGCTTTATAAATATACTCTAATAATTCTTTGCTTTCCATAAATATCCTCCATAATTATTATGGGAAAGCTTTAAAGATATTATACTATTTCTTTTCTATTAAAAAAGTAATTAATTCTTTAGAATCAACATTGTTATATATAATATTATAAATTAAATCAATAATAGGCATGTCTACTTTTCTAGTACCTAATAATTTATAAATAGATTTTAAGGTATATAATCCTTCAATAGTTGTATTATTTATATAATTATCTATTTCTTGACGCGAAGCATTACTTCCTATTAAATATCCTAAGTGAAAATTTCTACTTTTGTTGCTTGTTGCAGTTAGTAATAAATCTCCTACTCCCGCAAAAGATAAGATTGTTTTTTTGTTTCCACCTAAAGAATCAATCAGACTTTTTATATCATGTAATGATTCTGTTATAAACATAGCTTGAGTCGATTCAGAATAACCCATACCACTAATCATTCCAGCTGCTATAGCAATAACATTTTTTATAGATCCACATATTTCAACTCCAATGATATCGTCAGTAACACGCAATTTTAAAGAATCATTTTGCAATGTTTCCTTTAAAAGTTTGGCTGTTTGTTCATTGTTAGTAGCAAGACTTAACCCTATCGGATTATCATTTGCTATATCTATAGCAAATGAGGGACCTGATATAACCGCAATATTGGGCGTACTAACATTTCTTAATATAATATCATGAACAAAACTACATGTATCGCGTTCAATACCTTTGGAAGCAATGCAAATATGTTGATCACTCTTTAACTTCCCTTTTAACATTTGACCTATATCTTCGACAAAGAAAGCTGGAACAGCAATCACAATTAAAGTAGCATCACTAATAGCAATATCAAAATCATTAGTTATATGAATATTTTGAGGTATTGTAATATTAGGTAAACTTTTAGGGTTTCCCTTATTTACTTCTAAATTTATTCTCTCATCTTCAAATTTAGTCCACATCATAATATCATTAACATTCTTATTAAACATTAGTGCCAAAGCTAGTCCATAAGCACCTGTTCCTAAAATTGCAACTTTCATCTTATCACCATCCAATTACTTCATAAAGAAAAAGTAGAAATGCTTACTACTTTTCAATATCATTCATATTAAAATAACCAAAATCATTAGAAATAATTTTATCAGTTTTTTCAATACTTTGTACTATTCCCAATATTTCATTACTATTATTATTTAAAATATCTATACTATCTACTGCAATTTCCATGATAATTAATTGATTATCTATATCTTTTAAATAATATATTTGATATTTATTATTTATACTATTTATTATTTCATAAATACCACTACTTAATTCCTTATTGGATATAGTTTCAATACTTTGTTCTTTCCATTCATTTTTCTTAGTCTCTAAATTATCTATAATATTTTTATAAGTATCTTCCATAGTATAAATGCAGGCTTCATAATTAACAGAATCTAAAAATAGTTTATCATCATTATATTGCCATTTAATATCTATAGGTAATATTAACTTATAATTATTGTAATAAACATCTCTTTCCTTTATTTCTTTTTCTTGTGTATCTTCTTGTTTCAAAACAACATTTTCATCATTGCTGTTATCTAGTTCCTTCTTTTGATAAAAAACTAAAAACATAATACCCAAAGTCAAAAGTATAACCAATATAACTAAAAGAATATTAACAGGATTAGTTCCTTTTTCTAATCCTTTTTGATAAAATATTTCCTCTTCTTTATTAATATCTTTATCTTTTAATACATCAATATTTATCGTATCATTTAAATTATATATGGTTTTTTCTCCACATTTACTACAATAAGTTTCACCTTTCTTAATAGTAGCTCCACATCTTTCACACTTCATATTTTTACTCCTTAAAATAGCTTTATCTTTAAGATAATAGTTGCACAATAACATTTTCTAGCATATAAGTATAAGCATATAATGCTTCAATATAATCTGCTTCAGTATAATCATCTTTTAAATCACTTATCTCTCTGTTATAAAGTAAGTCAACTTTTTTATTATTTTTTTCACCTATCATCGTCAATAAAGATATAATCTCTTTGTTTTTCTTAATCAATTCATCTTTTTTGGTACTTAATGGCAATTTTTTAAACTTTTCCATCAAATCATTAAAATCTTCTTTTATCACTTAAAAGCCCTCCTATTATCACTAAGTTCACTAGATGATTGATTATTTGCTATAACTTGACTGTTTTCATCTTTTTTTACCTGATTAGAAGCAACACGCCATAATCCATTATTATTATCAAAATTTTGTTTAGCGTCTGTAAATTCTTTCTTTCGTCTATCAGTCTCATTATTAATTGTTTGAAATATTTTATCAGAATGCTCAGGATGTTTAGTAACCGTCTCGGAAATAAATTTACTTTGTTCTTCGATAGATAACCCGTAAAATTTTTCAAAATCAATGGAAATATCACCAGAAGGGGAAATCGTAAAATTAGGTTGCTCTTCTACAATTGGTTTATCATCAATTCCTATTATTTCAATATCTTCTTGTTTACTCTTTTGAACTTGAATCTCCTCATAAATAGCGTCTAAATTCTTACCATCATTTACAATCTCTTGACAATAATCAAAACCTTTATCTTGAACTTTCTTTAAAGTAGTCTTTAAATGATGCTCAACCAAGTCACTTAAAAAATAAGAATCTATAGATGGTTCAATTCTACTGAATCTGTCAACACATTTTCGAACAAAATTAGAGAAAAATTGATTATTGCGTAAATGATAATCTTCGTTATCATATAATTCTGAAAATAATGTATTAATTCTTTTTTGATATTTATGCTTTTCTTCTAGAAAATTATCATTTAAACCGTGATTGGCATTATTTTCTAATTCATCCTTAGCTTTATCATAGTTTACTTTAAAATCATACATACCTTCTTCATAGAAATTTAACAAAATGTTACTTACATTATTTGCCGAAATAGGAGTGTTTCCTCTCGATAATTTGGAACATATTTCATATACTACATCACCATTAGGATTTAAAAAACGTTGGCCAAGATTATCTACCATTCTAAAAACTTCATTACGAATATCATTTTGTTTATTTACATATGACTCCATATTACGTTGTTCATATCTTTCAATATCTTCATTATCATTCACAATTATCACCTATATTAATTATAATTGTTATCATAAATTTATACAAAGACAAACGAACGAATATACAGTTTTTTACATTAATTGACATTATTCTTCCACAATATTACCAATGGATTTAAATATAAATTGAAAACACCCTTTCAACAAATTCTCTATTTTGTTAGATAAATTGACTCCTGCTTTAGTGAAATCATTACTATAATCATTATTTTCTACTACATAATAATCTTTAATATCAATCTCTTTTCCATTTTTAACATCTTCTTCAAATTGTTTGATGGCTTCTTGTGTCAAAGTTGATTTTTTATTTAACTCATATTCATAATAACCACTGCTAGATGTAAACACCATAACTAAAAAAATTATAACTACAGCAATTAAAAAAAATTGTAACAATTTATTCATTATCTTCACCTATATAAGTTTTTAACATATACGCAATAGCATCAATTGTATTGGTTACCTCGTCAATTGTATTATCTACTCCTCCAACTTCTATTAAAACACACTTACTAGAAAAGTCTTGATTATATACCCCATCTACTCCTGCTCCACCTTTCTCATATATTCCTTTACTAAGACCTGGATATTGTTCACTAATAATGGTATTTAACCTAGATATAACCTTTTGGCTTTCCTTATAATTCTTGTTCTCTAGTCCCAATAAGAACAACACTTTAGCATAAGTTTTATCTTCAATAGTAATAGTGGTTTTATCTTTAGATATAGAATCTCTATGTAAATCAATAAAATATATCAATGAAGGATTATCTTTTTTAGCTTGTTCCATTAACAATTTAGTTAATCTATAGCTACTAGCATAATTCCAATTATTAATTCTTAGTAATTCAGCTATATCATTATCTTCTACGATAGAATTAATTCCATATTGTTGTAATCTATCCTGTAATATATAACTAGATAATAACACTGTCGGATGCACATTATATGAAGATTGATTATTAAGCGCATATTCTTCTTGTTGATGAGTATTATATATGTATACAATAGGTTTATTATTATTATTAACACTATCTGTATTAATAACTGGTTCACTAGAAGAGATGTCATCATTATCATTATTACTTAAGTAATTATCGTGAAATACTAATTTTTTATAATTACTTTTTAACAGATTAATCGGATCAAATAAATCTAATTTGGAAATATAACTAACTATTTCACTACTAATTCCTTCACTCTTAATATTATTAGAATTATTTATTAAACTCTTTAAAAATAAGTCATCTACTTCTAAATTAATTTTATCTAAAAATTTTATTGTATATGAAAACGATACTGCAAAAGAAAATACAATAGTTATTAATTTAATAATTACAATTAATTTTTTTTGATTACTATTATTTTTCTTTTTATCCATATTACCACCTTCTTAATTTATTATATTTTTGTCTGGCGATAATATTGTCGTTTTAAAGAAACAATAAATAAAAAAACTTAAGAAAAATTGCTTATTTGGCATTTTCTTAAGTCTTTAACATTTATCACTATTCTTTTCACCATTAGTATCAAGTAATTGATTAAATAATTCTTTAGCTATTTCATCATTCTTTTTTACATTATTCTTAGAATGTTTTTTTATCAGTTTTGAATATAAGTTTATCTCTATAATATTTAACTTTTCATCCTGATATAAACTATCTATTTTTCTTGCTAACACATTTTCCAAGATAGCATTCCTTCTTTCATACTTCTATACTCATAATTTTATTATTGCCTATTAAATAGTGTCAATAAAATTATTAATTATTATTGTCAAGCAATGTCCATCCTTTTATTCATTTTAGAATGTAAACACCTATTAAGACATGTCGATAACACTTGAGCAAGTTTTTCTATCAAAAAATCAACTTCTTTAGGAGTAACCATCAAATTATATCCTATAGGAGAAAGCACTTCAAAAATCAATTGATGAACTTCTTCTTCACTAAGGTTTCCTAAAAAGCCAAGTATTTTTTCCCGATCTTCTTCTGTTAAATCTTGATAATTTTCTTTTAAATAATTAATATTCGTTACAGGTTTTAACTTATGAGAAGGTTTATTAATAGTAGCTTTGTTAAAACTAAATTTTTTTAATAAATATTTGATTGTATCACTAACTATTGTAACAGCATCCACCACAGTTGGTATTCCAATAGCAATAACTGGTACACCTACAGTTTCTTGAGAAATTTCTATGCGACTATTTCCAACACCACTACCTGGATTTATACCCGTATCAGTCATTTGAATAGTTTTATTAACTCTATCGATTGAAGAAGAAGCTAAAGCATCTACTACAATGACAAATTTAGGTTTTGTTTCTTTGACAAGTCCTAAAATAACATCTTTGGCTTCAATTCCCGTGTTACCCATTACCCCGGGAATAAACCCAGAGACATTACGATAACCTTCTTCTATCTTTACTTCACCTAACAAATATAAATGCCTAGTAATCACTAAATCATTTAAAGTTTTAGGTCCTAAAGAGTCTGGCGTCGACTTATAATTTCCCAATCCTATAACTAAAGCACTATCATCTTTGGAAATATTTAAATTATCAAGTATTTTTATTAATTCATCAGTTAAAATATCTTCTAACTTTTTTCGATTGGACGTATCAGTAACATCTTCAAAACTGATAGTAATATAATTACCTTTCTTTTTACCTATATCTTTAATATCCTCTAGAACAGTTATATTACTTATAATAATGTTATCTATCTTCTTTTCTTCTTTTTTAATATTAGAAAAATTGCTTGTACCAATACTTTCTACAATAAGATCAGTCCTAATTTTATATTTTTGTAAATCTATTGCACTCATACTTTTCACCAATTATAGTATGTGTTACTTTTCAATTATTATTAACAATATAAAAACACAGAAATATTTAAATTTCTGTGTCAATTATTTTTCTTCTAAACGTATTAATTTAGCATGAAGTACTACTCTATGCTCATTGTCATAACAAGAAGATAAAGTTAAAATTTTATCATCTGGTGACATATTAACTTTAAAATCATGAACACTTCTAGCAGTTATAGTATTAATAAAAGTATCAAAGTCATCATCAGAGAATTTAGTTCGAATATAATATGACTCAGGTAGTGTCGTATATACACTAAAGACTTGCCACAAAGCATTAGATGTTGGTGTTGAAGTTTTGATGACATAATTATTAGAATTATTATACCAAGCTGGAGTTACAACTGATCTCAAACTACCAAACATTGTATTATCAAGTCTTGCATGAGCATATAATATATTATTTTTACCATATTCGCTGCTATTATTTCGATAATCTAAAAATACCCATCCTGAACCATTAGGACTTTTATTAAATGAATGCTTTAAATAGAAATTATTATCATTACCTTGTACATATGGATAATTGATATTAGTTCCTGCAACTTGAATCCAACCTACTGTATCAGGATTAATTTGTTTCAACTCATCAAAGTTAGCATTTAACATAGACATAGACATATAATACCAATAATCATCAGGTCTTGTATTTTCTACAGGTGGTTCAATAGGACTTTCTGGTTCAGATGGAACTACAACATCACCAATATCAGTGATAGCACCCATACTTACAACTTCATTAATATCTACTAAATCATAAATATTAGTTATTTGTTTCATATTCATTTTATTTTCAATATGCCAAATAACAAAACGAATACAAAGTGCTAAGAAGATGACAACTGATATAGCAAAAATAAATGACCAAAATAGGCGTTCTTTTTTACTTACTTGTTTTTTGGGTTTTACTTTTTCTTCATGTTTAGCAGCTGTTTTTAATTTTTTAATTTCTACTGTATCAAAACGTCTTATTGGGGAAGAAGAAGATTCACTATTTTTATCGACAATCTCTTGTAAAGTTAATTGATTAGATTTTTTATTCTTGGTATTGACAACATTTTTTGTAGGCTCTACTACGGGCTTTTCAACAATTGTTTCTTTTTTATCTTGAACCTTCTTGAAATTATTTATTTTGGGCAAGACTGCAGTAGTAGATAAAGGTTTTACTTTCTCTTTTTTAATATTTTCTTTTTTTTCTATCTTAGGAATTTCATACTTCTTACCTGGTTTAATAATTTTTTTTATTTCTTTGGTTAATTCTAATAATTCAACAGTATAATCTTTATGAAGCTCTATATTATCCAACTTTTGAGTTAATTCTAACAATTCAATATCTGTAAAACTTTGTTTATTATTATTAATAATATTATTCATTTCACTTGTTAGGAATAAGTATTCATCTTCATCAACTGTTTTATTCTTTCTAACATTTCTTAAGTATTTGTTATATTTATCTAATTCTTCTTTTTGATCAACTGTTGGTTCATCCATCTCAAGAACTTCTATCCTTTCTTGCTTAGTCATAATCATCAACCCTTATCATTATCCTATTATGATTTTATCAATTATTTTAAAATATGTAAACATTGTTTAAGAAAAAGTTTAAGTTTTTATTGTATTTTATATTATTTTTTGTTAGAATAGTTTTAGTCAAAAAGCGAGGTGAAAAAAATGCCAAATATAAAGAGTGCTAAGAAAAGAGTTAAAACTAATGCTAAAAAATGTAAAAATAATACTGTAGTAACATCAAGTTTAAAAACTGCTGTTAAAAAATTAGAAAAAGATGTTAAATCAGGAAATAAAGAAGCTGCCAATGAAAAATTAAATATCGCTATAAAAAGAATCGATAAGGCTGCGCAAAGTGGTTTAATTCATAAAAATAAAGCTGCAAGACAAAAATCTAGATTAACAAAAATGAAAAATAATATGGAGTAATTCTTTAATTACTCTTTTTTTTATGTTAATATTATATTAGGTGAAAATATGAAGAAGTTTGTTAAGTTTGCATTTTTAATTGCCTTATTAGGCTGTACTTATTTATATCGTGAAAAAATTATTGTTTTCTTAGTTGATAAGTTATCTAACGAAAAAGAAATAACTCTCGAAACAAAAAATCCATATTATCTAGAATATAATATATCTTATGTTAGCCCCACTAATGATTTTAAAGCTAGCAATAAAGAAGAACTTCTAAATATTTATTTTACAATCATTAATTCTGGAATTGATGAATTTTCCTTTTATTGCGACAAAAATTATACCCATTGTATCGATGATGTATTATATTTAGCTGGAGATGAAGTGACATTATCTAATATTAATAGTTTTGTTCATCCCTATAATAGTTTTACCAATATTAAAACAGGTTATAATTCATTAGGACAAATTACTTTAAAAATAGATAGAACTTATGAAGAGGAAAAAATTAAAGCTATTAACGAAGTAGTTAATCAAATAATTACTGATGAAATAAAAGATGAAACTGACACCAAAGAAATCATTAAAATAGTTCATAACTATATTATTAATAATACAAAATATGATCGAGATAGAGCTGATAACAATATAATAAAATATGAGTCTAATACAGCATATGGTGTCTTATTAGAACATTATGGATTATGTGGTGGATATACTGATGCTATGGCAATATTTTTAAATTATTATAATATACCTAACTTTAAAGTAGTAAGTAGTAATCATATATGGAATGCTGTATATTTAGATGGTAATTGGTATCACTTAGATTTAACTTGGGATGATCCAGTTATTGTTGATGGTAGTGATACATTAGAATACACTTTCTTTCTAATAACAACTGATGAATTAGAAGAATTAGAAACAAATCAACATGTTTTCGATAGAAAAGTATTTAGTGAATTAGATTATTAAAAGGCATCACATGATGCCTTTTTCATTTTATTATATAAGGGTTATTTATGGTTCCATTTTGTTTAATATCTGTTATTTCAACATTAGAATTAAGATTGATAACAGGGCGTACACCACGTTCGCTTGAAGGGGCAATTTCGGAAATGTATCCTGGAGAAAAAACTACAAAAATTACAACGCGGGTACCTCCAGCCCAAAAGTTAGAAGGTGTCATCGTAAAATAATGGGAACCACTATATAAATAGTAATTATTATTATTAACTCCGACATTTCCACTAGTTACACTTAGTCCTCCAGCATATGCTACTTCATCGGCGGTTATTAAGCCTATTTTATATTTGGAAGCGTTATTACCTTTATTATTATTTACTGTAAATAAATCATGAGTTGCATTGGGGCATGCAAATTGTGGGCTTTTATTCGTTATTAATCTCCTATAGGGACTATAATTTGTAGTTCCTTGCCCATAACCTTTTCCAGTAGATATACTTCGATCATTACAAAAGCCTGTATCTGATATATAGGAATCATATTTTAATAAATGGTCTTGATACCAATTTTCTAAATAAACTTTAATATCCGAATCTACTTCATTCGCATGGGCTTCTTCATAACTCGTTGAAAAATATCCAGCATGAGTTTCCCCTGCCCATATTTGATAATTACTTCCTTCTTTCTTAGTTTGAGTTATTTTAATAAGTCTCTTACAATTTGTTGATTCTTGGCTCCAACATGTATAATAATTATGATGTTCGGTGTCATAATAAGCATCTTCTACTTCAGTTAAAGTATATATTCCTGTATTAGTATCAAAACTATATCCTTTTCCCATCTTTACTGTTCCAGTCTTACTATCCCAAGCATAACCGCTATAATTATTAGATCCGTCAACATAAGCATTAACTTTACCATGCATATATCCAACAAAGGCATTATCTCCAATACCTGGATTAAAAGCACTATTTCCTATGGTTGCTTTACTTCTCGTGGCATCAGCACTCTCTCCTTGATAGATTAGCCTTATACTTCCGTCTTCATTGATTCTTATTATTCGCCAATAGTATCCTCCAAAATAAACATAGTTATTCTTTACATCTCCTCTAAAATAATATGTTATTCTATTATCTTCTGTATTCTTACTTGTATAATATAATCCTTTCCCATTACTATCACTACTTATCTTACTAAAGTCTATATTTGTGTCTGGTTTCTCTTCATTATCATAAAGTATCTTTTGTGATAACCTTGTTGGTACTATATCTAAATTATTACTTGGTACATTACTTCCTGTATCTTGTATATAATTTATTCCAATACTTAATTTATTATCTGTTAAATTAGGTTGTCCACTGATATTACTATCATAACTTATAGTAATATCAAAAGTAGTACTCCCTTTACTTGGTAATTTATCTCCTTCTTTTATTCCTTCTATTTCAAACTTAATCGCATCACTTCCTTGTTCACTTCCCTTTATTTCTTTTATTATTCCATTTATCGTTCCTTTGTTCTC
>CANQDV010000006.1 GCA_947593955.1 uncultured Bacilli bacterium
AGGTACTTATATTTTTTGACAATAGAAGATGAGGAAGAGGCAAGGAAAATAAGTAAAGGGGATAAGATAATGGAAGAGTACATGGAAGAAGCAATGGAGGTAACAGGAAGTAGAAGTTTTGGGGAATCCTATAACAAAGAGATAGCAAATCAAAGGCAAGCTAGGATGGATGGATATGAAGAAGGAAAAGAAGAAGAAAGAATAAATCGTTCTCAAGAGATAGCCTTATCAATGTTGAAAGAGAATTTAGATGTAAACTTAATTTCTAAATGTACGAACTTGACAGTAGAGGAGATACAAAGTCTAAGATAAAAAGGTATTAGTAAAATGCAACAGAAATGTTGCTTTTTTTGTTGCAAAAACCCTAGGGGGGGGGGGTATAATGTAATGTGTAGAATAATATATTCGGAGATGATAGAGTTGAAAGATAAAAAGAATATAATCATGTTGTCATTAACTATAATGGTAATATTAATATCAGTAGGGTATTCTATATTTAATACAAGTCTTACTATAAATGGAACAGCAAATATAGCAAGTACATGGAATATACTATTTACGGAAATAAAAGAAGTAGACAAAAAGGGAATTGTTACGGAATTAAGTACTCCTACAGTAAGTGGAACAAATGCAACATTTGATGTAGACTTTAAATTACCAGGGGACTATATAACATATCAAATAACAGTAGAGAATCAAGGAACAATAGATGGAATAATAAAAGAAATAAAGGGAAGTGAACAAGGAAGTGACGCCATCAAGTTTGAAATAGAAGGGATAAAAGAAGGAGATAAATTACCAAGTAAAAGGAGTACCACTTTTGATGTTACCATAAGTTATGATAGTAATACCAGTGAACAACCCAATTTAACAGATAATAAATTAAGTATCGGAATAAATTATATACAGGATACAGGAAGTAATATACCAAGTAATAATCCAGATATAGTACCAACAAGATTATCACAAAAGATACTTTATGATAATAAGATTCAAAGTGATGAAAATATTAATTTTGG
Organism: uncultured Bacilli bacterium; assembly: GCA_947593955.1. Lineage (GTDB taxonomy): Bacteria > Bacillota_I > Bacilli_A > RF39 > UBA660 > RGIG3091. Next base: position 1,020 of record CANQDV010000006.1, read on the forward strand.
AGCGATAAGTAGTGAGACAAACGGCAAAGGATTATATTATACAAATAAGAATACTGAAGACAATAAAATAAGCTATTATTTCCGTGGTGCCGTAAATAATAATTATGTATCTTTTGCTGGATACTACTGGAGAATCATTCGTATTAATGAAGATGGAAGTATAAGGTTAATATATCAAGGAGATAGTGCTGATGCCACGGGAAGTAATGCCCAGGTAGGAACCAGTGCCTTCAACTCGACAATAGGAGATAACTCCATGGTAGGATACATGCATGGAAAACCAACGAATAATTATACTGATGGATCAGGTAATTATAGTGGTTGGGCATGGGATAGTACAACGGGAACAGTAAAGATGTCTCTAGGATATACTTTTAATCCTCAAACGGGAGTATATACATTGTCTGAACCAGTAGTAAGTGGAACCTATAGTGAAACTTATTATGGCTATTATACATGTTACAGTCAAAGTACAACATGTACACATATGATAAAATTAACCCAAGCTAAGAAAAATGGGAATACTTATCAAATATGGGGAGGAGAAACACATGCAGGATATTGGTCAACCTCTTATGAACAAGCTCATGCGAATGAAGTAGATTCTAATATAAAAAAATCTTTAGAGGATTGGTATAAAGATCATTTATTAAAATATGACTTATATATAGCCGATACTGGCTTTTGTAATGATAGGAGTTTATCAACAGGAACCGGAGTAGGTAGAATAGATACGCATTATGGACCAGGGGCAAGACTATGTTATAATGGTGCTAAAACACCACAATTTGCCTGTCCTAATCTAGACCAAGATTTATTTACCGTAAGTAATGCAAAAGGTAATAAAAAGTCTATCCAAAAAGTAGGGTTAATAACAGCAGATGAAGCAGTATATGCAGGAGGAGTATATGGAGAAAATAATAGTTACTATTTAAATACAGGAGTTGCTTATTGGACAATGAGCCCCTTCGTCTTCATCTCTGCCGGTTCCCGCGCGAACGATTGGGTCGTTGGCGCGACTGGGAACTTGTACTATACGCGCGTGTGGGATGCTCTCGGTGTGCGTCCTGTAATAAATCTTAATGCAAATATTGAAATAACAGATATAAAACAAGATGGGACAATAGAAAAACCATATATAATTAAAACTGATTAATATTAATTTAATATGATTCAATTGAATTTAAGAATGTAGAAAATATATTCTTTTTTTCTTTAAAAATATTTAAAAAAGTTTTAACATGTGATATAGTTAACTTATTAGAGATAGGAAGGTGTATTTAATGAATATTGAGTTTTTAACTAATGATTATCTTTTAGTTTGGAACTTATTGTTTAAACCTTCTTTTAATGAAGAAGTTCAAAATTTGAAAGAAAAAATATGGCAAAAATATCCTAAAGAATACATGAGAATGCAAAAAGAAAATATTGAAATTTTAAAATATAGTGATGATTTCATACCTGATGATGATACGGTATACAATTATGTTTTTGAAAGTGAAACATTTGAGAATATAAAAAAAGAAGTGGAAAAACACCGTTTATTTCTTATGAAAAATTGGGGTGAATATCAAAAAGAAATTAATAAGGAATTAAAATCAATAATTCGTTTTCCTATTAAAGATACATATCATATTTTGGTTATTCATCCATTATTAGATACGGTTGAATTTATGGGAACCAATCCTAAGAAAAATATCTCTTGGGGAAAAGCTAATGATGTAGAAGATGGTTTAAAAGCATTAATACGTATTATTTATACTTTAGTAAAATATGAAATATCTTCTTTTCAAAAAGAAAATAGAGAAATTGTCTCTTCTATATTAGACCTTGCTATTACTAACGAATTACACACAAGAGTCGCTAAAAAAAGCAAATATGGAGAAGGTTTTAAAAATTTAAAACTTTTAAAAAAACAACTATATCCTTATTGGTTAATGTATTTGGGGGCAGATAAAGAAGAAATGGTTAGCTATATGATGCGTGATCAAATGCCTTTTGATTTTGAAAAATATCAAATAGAAAAAGAATTAGCTAAGGTTGATTTATTTGGATTTATTGATTTTTGCTGTAATAATCAAAAATATATTATAAGACTTAACAATTTAGATGTAATGTAAAAGCATTTTGTTTTTACTGGGGGCAAATTATGGATAGTAAACTAAAATTAATATTAGAAAAAATTAACTTAGACAACAAATATTTTCAAGAATTAGAAAAAGCTGAATTAGATAAAGTTGTCGTTTATAAAAAATATGATAAAGTACAGATTGTTTTAAAAAATGATACTAATTTAAGTTTAGAATTATATAAAACTTTGACTACTTGCTTTTCTAATTATTTTGGAAAAGAAGTAAGTTTAGAAATTATTACATCAGAAATAAACAAAGATTATTTAAAAATATATTATAGAGATATTATTGAAAGTATTGCCAGTGAAAAAGTGTTGGCCAATTTTTTTCTTGATCGTCTAGTAATAGATGACAATAGCTATACAGTAAAACTTATTAATGAAGTAGAAGAGAAACAATTTAGTACCATTAAAGATATTATTATTAAAAAGTTAAAACAATGTGGATTTGATATTGATTTAACTACATTTATTGATTTAGAAGAACAAGAAAAAACTAAGAATGCTATTAATGATGCTTTAAAAATAGATGTTAGTACTTTTAAAAATCATAAAGTGGAAACTACTTTAGAAAAGGAACCTTCTTTTAAGCCAAAGTATGAAAAAAAAGAAGTTAATGAGCAAACGATTAAGGGTAGAGTAATTAAAGATAATCCTGTAAGTATTAAAAGTATTGTTGGTGAAGAAGAAAGCATTACTATTGATGCTCAAGTTTTTGGTATAGAAGAATTTGAACCTGCTAGTAAAGAGTTTAAGATATTGACTTTGAAATTAACTGATTATACTGATAGCATTTATGCCAAAATATTTTCAAGAGATGCTGAAGAATTTGAAATGTTGAAGAAAAAGTGCAAACCTAATAGTTGGTTAAGAGTGAGGGGAGCAACTAAAATCGATCGTTATTCAAATAATGAAATAGTATTAAATATTAGAGATATCAATGAAATTGATGCTAAGAGTAATAAAAGAGTTGATAATGCTCCTCGAAAGAGAGTAGAACTTCATGCCCATACTAAAATGAGTCAAATGGATGGGGTTATGGATGAAGTTGAATACATTAAACAAGCTATGGCTTTTGGGCATCGTGGGGCAGCAGTAACTGATCATAATGGTTGTCAAGCCTTCCCTCATGTATTTAATACTATAAAAGATTATAATAAAGATAAAGAAGAGAAAGATAAATTTAAAGGTTTATATGGTACGGAAATTACTTTAATTGATGACGATATAGATATTGTCATTCGTGGTAATGATGAAGTAATTATGGATGCAACTTATGTTGTATTTGATTTTGAAACAACTGGTTTTAATGCTGGTGGTGGCGACTCTATCATTGAAATTGGTGCTGTTAAAATGAAAAATGGGGAAATTCTTGAAAATTATGATGAATTAATTAACCCAGGACATGATATAAGTGAAAATATAACAGCAGTTACGAACATTACTAATGAAATGTTAGTAGGAAAAGACAATGAAGAAAATGCTGTCAAAAGGTTTATTGATTGGGTTGGAGATTTACCTATGGTTGCTCATAATGCTAAATTTGATTGTTCTTTTTTAGAGATGGCATATAAGAAATATAACTTAGGTAAATTTAATAATCCCGTTATTGATACCTTAGAATTATCTCGAACTCTTGATAATACTTATTCTAGACATAGTTTAACAGCTATAACGAAAAGATATGATATTCCTTGGGATGAAGAATCACATCATAGAGCTGATTATGATGCTACTGGAACTGCTTTAGTTCTTTATAAAATGTTAAAAAAATTAGATGATAGACATTTTGTCGTTATAAAAGATTTGAATAATCTAGTATCTAAAGATGAAATTTATAAATATGGTAACAGTTATCATATTAATATGATTGCTAAAAATAAAGTAGGGTTAAAGAATATGTTTAAAATTATTTCTTTAGCCAATACTAAATATCTATATAAGACACCTAGAATATTACGAAGTGAAATAGAAAAATTAAGAGAAGGTCTTTTAATTGGTAGCGGTTGTTATGAAAGTGAAGTATTTAATCAAGCAAGAAGTAAGAGTGACGAAGAATTAGCTAATATTATTTCTTTTTATGATTATGTTGAAGTTCAACCTCCAGAAGTTTATAATCACTTAATTCAAAGTGAAGATTTTAAAAACGAACAAGAACTTATTGACAATATTAAAAAAGTGATAGATTGTACTCTTTCTAGTGGTAAGTTAATTGTTGCTACTGGTGATGTTCATCAGCTTAATGATGAAGATAAAATTTATCGTGAAATAATTGTCAATCAAAAAGTTCCTGGTGGTGGAAGGCATCCATTAGCTAAAAAAAGTATAACTAGTATACCTAGTCAATATTTTAGAACAACGGAAGAAATGTTGAATGCTTTTAACTTTTTAGACCAAGCAACAAGAGAATTAATTGTTATTGATAACCCTAATAAAATTGTTGACATGGTAGAAGATATCGAAGTAATTATTGATACTGGCGGTGTTCCTTTCGCGCCAATTATTCCTGATTCTCAAAAGACGACAACTGATCTTGTCTATAATAAAGCTAGTAGTATGTATGGGGATCCATTACCTTTTAATATTGAAGAAAGAATTGCTAAAGAGTTATATGGTGATGGATTATTTGATGCGATAAAAGATAACATGAATAAAGAGAAAGAGTGGAAAGAAGAAGAATTTGAACAAGAATCTTTTAGAAGACTTCATGAGGCAATTTTATTAGGTGTAGATAATGTCAAAAAAATAATTCGTGATAATATTCATGAAAATGAACAAGAATTAACGGATGAAGAACTAGATAAGGCTTTACAGAAAAAATTAGGAGGCATTATTGGTGGTAATTTTGATGTAATTTATTTGATTGCTCAAAAGTTAGTTAAGCATTCTAATGATGAAGGGTACTTAGTTGGTTCCCGTGGATCTGTTGGATCTAGTTTTGTGGCTACTATGATGGGAATTACAGAAGTTAATGCTCTACCTGCACATTATTTGTGTCGTAATCCGCAATGTAAATATTCAGAATTTAATAATGAATTGGGTGAACCTTATGGTAAAGAATATTCTAGTGGATATGATTTACCTAACAAGATATGTCCAAAATGTGGTGAACCTTTGGGTAAAGAAGGTCAAGATATGCCTTTTGCTACTTTCTTAGGATTTAATGCCGATAAAGTACCTGATATCGATTTAAACTTTTCAGGAGATAATCAAGAAAGTGCTCATGCTTATACTAAAGTATTATTTGGTGAAGATAATGTATATCGTGCGGGGACTATTGGTACAGTAGCTGATAAAACAGCTTTTGGCTTTGCTAAAGGCTACTTTGAAGACAAAGGAATTACTGGGGTTAGAACAGCTGAAATAGAACGACTTGCTATAGGATGTACTGGTGTTAAGCGAACTACCGGTCAACATCCTGGTGGAATCGTTGTTATTCCTGGTTATATGGACGTTTTTGACTTTACACCATTTCAATATCCTGCCGATGATGAAACTAGTAAATGGCGTACTACGCACTTCGATTATCATGCCATTGATCAAGATGTTTTAAAACTTGATATACTAGGTCACGATGATCCGACGGTATTGCGTATGTTACAAGACTTATCAGGAATAGATGTAACAACCATTCCCATGGATGACCCAAAAGTATTAAGTCTTCTTACTTCTCCTAGTGCTTTAGGAGTAACAGAAGAACAAATTAAATGCCCAACAGGTACTTTAGGAGTACCAGAGATGGGAACCCAATTTGTAATAAGTATGTTAGTTGATACTAAACCTCAAACTTTTAGTGAAATTGTTAAAATATCAGGATTATCACATGGAACTGATGTATGGAGTGGTAATGCTAGTGAATTAATTGCTAATAAAGTGTGTCCTTTTAAAGATGTTATTGGATGTCGTGATGATATAATGGTTAATCTTATGAACTGGGGTATGAAACCTATTAGAGCATTTAAAATTATGGAATTTGTCCGTAAAGGAAAACCTAGTAAGGATCCTGAAACATGGAAAGGAATGGCTGATGAAATGCGAGAAGCTAAAGTACCAGAATGGTATATTGAGTCATGTCATAAGATTAAGTACATGTTCCCTAAGGCTCATGCAGTAGCGTATGTAATGTCTGCTCTTCGCATTGCTTGGTTTAAAGTATATTATCCACTATATTATTATGCTGCTTACTTTTCAATAAGAGTAACTGATTTTGATATAGAAACAATGATAAAGGGATATGATGCTATCAAAAGTAAAATAGAAGATTTAGAGGTGAAAGGTTATGATCGAACTAATAAAGAGTCTAATGTTTTAGATACATTACATATTGCTTTAGAAGCAGCAGCAAGGGGTATAAAATTTGGACCAATTGAACTTGCTAGAAGTCATTCTAAATATTTTTTAGTAGATGAGAATAACGAAAATACTTTAATTTCTCCATTTAGTTCTATTGATGGATTAGGGGAAGCTGTTAGTACTTCAATTATTGAAGAAAGAGAAAAACAAGAATTTATAAGTATTGAAGATTTGCAAAAGAGATGTAAAGTATCTTTGACAATTACTGATAAAATGCGTAGTATGGGAATGCTTAATGGAATTCCCGAATCTAGTCAAATGACTTTAAATTTATTTTGATATATAATCGTAATTAAAATTTGACAAAATAAAAAAATAATTGTATAACTACATAGCGCGAAAAAGGGGATGAAATAATGGAAAAAGTTTATGTTTTTGGTCATAAGAAACCAGATACTGATTCCGTGGTAGCTGCCATAACTGCATCTTATTATATTAATGAAACTAACAAAAATATGAATGCTCAACCTAGAGTTTTGGGACACTTAAATAATGAAACTAAATTTGTTCTTGATTATTTTAATGTCAAACACCCCAAATATTTAAATGATGTCAGACTTCAAATAAGAGATGTTAACTATAAAAAAGATTTTTATATTGAAGAACATCAATCAATTATGGAATGCTATAATTATATGATTGATAATAATACTAGCGGTGTACCTATCGTTGATAATAATCATAAATTACAAGGAATAGTAACTTTAAAGGAAATTGCAAAAGAGTTAATAGATGGTGACTTTTCTTTATTACATACTTCTTATGATAATATTTTAAAAGTATTAAAAGGAAGAGAAGTATTGCGTTTCAATGATGAAATAGATGCTAAAATAATGGCTGCTGCTTATCGTAGTACTACTTTTTTAAATAATATAGTATTAGATGAAAACACCGCATTAATTGTAGGAGATCGCCACAGTATTATTGAATATGCGGTTATGTCAAAAGTTAAGTTAATAATAGTGGTAGGTAATGGAGAAATAAAATTACAACATTTAAAAATTGCTAAACAAAATAAAGTTAACATAATAAAAACACCACTAAGTACTTTTGAAGTAACTAAATTAATTAATATTAGTAACTATATTAATACTATGAGTATGAATCCTAAGCCAGTAACTTTTACGTTGTATGATTATTTAAGTGATTTTACAGAAATATCCAGTAAGTTAAAACATACCAACTATCCGATTGTCGATAAAAATAATTGTTGTTTAGGAATGCTTAGAATGAGTGATGTTGTAGATCGTAAAAGAAAAAAAGTGATCCTAGTAGATCACAACGAAGAAATTCAAAGTGTCGATGGCTTAGAAGAAGCAGAAATAGTTGAAGTAATAGACCACCATCGCTTAGGAACTATGGCTACTAATAATCCAATTAATTTTCGAAATATGGCTGTTGGAAGTACCAATACTATTTTGTATTTAATGTTTAAAGAAAAAAATATAGATATTCCTAAAGATTTAGCAGGAATAATGTTATCAGCTATTATTTCGGATACTTTACTATTAAAAAGCCCAACTACTACCAATAACGATTGTAATGCTGTTATGGAGCTTTCTAAATATTTAGATATTAATTATAAGGATTATGGAATTAAGATGTTTGAAGCTGGTAGTGAATTAAAAGATAAAACTAAAGAAGAAATCATTTATCATGATTTTAAAATTTTCCATGTTGATGATAAACAAATAGGAGTAGGACAAGTATTTACTACAAGTTTTAATTATAATAAAGACGATATTTTAGAATATCAAAAATTACTTGATAATATTTCAATAAATAACAATTATGTATTGGTAGCTTTATTTATTACAGATATTATAAGTAATGGATCATATGTTATTTATAATAATAGTGCTAAGTCCATTTTAAATGATGCTTTTAATATAGATAACATAAATCAAGGAACTTATTTAAAAAATATAGTATCACGTAAAAAACAAATTATTCCACCAATTATAGAGGTATTAGATAATAAATAATCTAATCCTTTTTTTATAAAAAGAAATTGGGACTATTATCGTTAACAACGCTATTAGTAGAGTTAATATTAGTTGTCGTAGGATTTGATTTGTTGATGTTTTCTTTATTTGGTTTATCATCATCTTTGATAGCACCCATTATTTTAAAAATAGTTTTAGTATTATTCCAAATAGGTTTGATTTGATACATGACAGGAATGGCTTGATTAATTATATTAAGAGTTTTTTGTGTATTATTTAAAATATTTGACCAATTAACTCTTCCTTTTAAATTGGAGAAGAATCCTCTTTTTATGCCATAATTTTGATAAGGATAGAAGTTGTTGTAACCACTATTAAACATGATATTCCTCCTTTACATTATTATATGAAATGAAACAAAAAATGTTTAAATTTATAAAGATATATGCTATAATTTTTGTATAGTAGGTAAAGAGGGGATGACCAATGAAGAAAGTACTATTGTTTCCTATAACAATTTTAAAGTATGCTAAAAAAGGTCTTGGTTATCTTTTTGGTAAAAAAACGATTTCTAATCAGGTAAAAGAAAAAAAATTAGAGGGGGAAAGTCTTGAGAAGGAATTAGAAAGAGTAAAAAAAGAAAGTTCTGATTTTAAACGTGAAGAAATAGAAGATGAAAATAAAAGACGTGAACGTTTAAAGTTAGGATCTTATAGATATGTTGTAAGGGGTTCTAATGGGACTCTTATTAAAGGTATTTTTGATGCTGAAAATATTGATGCAGTAAGAATCTTCCTATCTAATGAAGGTTATACTATTTTGAGCATTAAAGAGCGTCAGAAATGGGATGTCGATATTAATATTGGAGAAGGTAAAATTAATAATAATGATTTAGCTTTTGCTCTTACTCAATTATCAACATATATTAAAGCAGGTATTCCTTTAGTTGATTCTATGCGTATTTTGGCGCGACAAACTTCTAAACCACATTTACGACGAATATTTGATAGGGTTGTATATGAATTAGTTGTAGGATGTAATTTTTCAACAGCTTTGGCTCGTCAAGGAACTACTTTCCCTAGACTTTTAATAAACATGGTTAAAACAGCAGAAATGACGGGAGATTTAGCAGGAACTCTAGATGAGATGGCAGAATATTATACTAAAACTGAGAAATCAAGAAAACAAATGCTTTCGGCATTAATATATCCAGCAGTCATTTTTATTGCTACTATTGCTGCTCTTGTTTTTATTATGATGTTTGTCATACCGCAATTTATTGATATGTTTGCAAGTAATAATGCTGAGCTTCCTAGTATTACTGTTTTTATAATTAACCTTAGTAATTTTTTCAGTAATTATTGGTGGGCAGTAGCTTTGGTAATCTTAGTAATTTTAATTATTTATAGATGGTTATTTCAAAATGTTAGAGTTTTTAGAAAAGCTATGCAGACATTTTATATGAGATTACCAGTAGTAGGAAAAGTAATTATTTATAATGAGGTTGCTAATTTAACAAGAACTTTTTCATCACTTTTAAGTCACAGTGTTTTTATAACCGATAGTATGGAAATATTAAGTCAAATATCACAAAATGAAATATATAAAGAAATGATTAATCGTACTTTAATTGGACTTAGTAAAGGTGCCAAAATAAGTGATGCTTTTAAGGGAGAATGGGCTTTCCCAGTAGTAGCTTATGAAATGTTAGTAACTGGAGAATCAACTGGACAATTAGCATTAATGATGGAAAAAGTAGCAGATCACTATCAATCATTGCATGAAAACGCTGTAACAGCTATTAAAAGTTTAATTGAACCAATTATAATTTGCTTTTTGGCAGTTGCAGTTGGATTTATTCTATTGTCAGTTATCATGCCAATGTTTGATTTATATGGTCAATTATAGGAGTTTTTTACATGGAGATTTTGTTAGTAATATTTGTGTTTGTGATAGGAAGTATTTTTGGATCATTTTTCAATGTAGTAGGATATCGAGTACCACAAAATTTATCTATTGTTAGTCCAGGATCATTTTGTCCTAAATGTCATCATGATTTAAAGTGGTATGAATTAATACCTATCTTTTCCTATCTATTTTTAAGAGGAAAATGTTCAAATTGTCATCAAAGAATATCTCTTATTTATCCTTTTGTCGAAATAACGACAGGATTATTATTTGCTGTATCATTTTATTTGTATGGCTTTTCTACTACTTTTTTAATTCTTATAATAGTTATTTCTTTACTGATGATTGTAATTGTCAGTGATATAAATTATTTGGTTATTCCTGATGAAGTAACCATATTCTTTTGCATATTAATTTTTACTGTAAAATTGGTTGCTACAGGTATAAGTCAAGCTAGTATTTCTCTTTTATCTGGATTATTGTTGTTTACCCTTATGTATTTAATTATGATCTTAGGTAATTTTATTTTTAAAAAGGAAAGCCTTGGTGGGGGCGATGTAAAACTAATGTTTTTTGTAGGTATTACAGTAGGTCCTATATTAGGAGCATTTTCTATTTTCTTATCGTCAATTATTGCTCTTCCTTTATCCCTTTTAGTATATTTAAAAGATAGAGAAAATGTCATTCCTTTTGGACCATTTATTTTAATAGCAACGTTTATAATTATTTTATTTAATGTAGATGTCCCAACACTTCTTCAATTATTTAGGTAAATAAAAGTTTCATTATCATTTATTATTATGTTATACTAATATCAGTAGGTGATTTCTATGTTAGAAGTTAAAGAATTTGCTAAAGTATCACAAGATGTGCAACTAAAATTAAAACAAGATTTTATTAAAGCTTTGGAAGATAGAAAATTTAATGAATTAATACAAACTTTAAAAGCAGACGAGAATATATTAATGAAGTATACTTCTAGACTTAAAGAAGCATCTATCGAGTTTGATAATTGTAAAAATTGTCATGGATTAGAGACGTGCCACAACAAAATAAAAGGTTTTAGTTATGTACCTACCAAAGATAATAATATTATTATCTTTTCATATAAAGAATGTCATTTTAAAGCCAAAGATTCTTATAAAGATAATGTTTTGCTTTTTGATGTACCACAAGCAATAAAGAATGCTAGTTTCAAAGATTTATATAAAGATAAAAATAGAATTGAAATTATTAAAAAAATGAAAAGTTTTATGGATAATTATTTTGTTAATAAAGAGAAAGCCATATATTTACATGGAAGTTTTGGTTCAGGGAAAACTTATTTAATAGGAGCCTTGTTTAATGAAATGGCTAAAAAAAATGTCAAAGGAATTATTATTCATTTACCAGAATTTTTAAGAGGATTAAAAGAATCATTTTCTACCGATTATAGTGAAAGATATGACACAATTAAAAAGGTTCCACTTTTATTAATTGATGATATTGGAGCAGAGTATTTGACAGGATGGTCAAGAGATGAAGTCTTGGAGCCACTATTACAATATCGAATGGATTCTAATCTAGCAACTTTTTTTACATCCAACTTTACTATTGAAGAATTAGAAAAACATTTGGCTGTAGCATCTAATGGTGTTGATCGAGTAAAAGCTAAAAGAATAGTTGAGAGAATTAAACAATTAAGTGAACCATATGAATTAATAGGACAAAATTATAGAAGATAGCATTTTAATAGTTTCAATAATAATTAGCAGTTAACAAAATGTAAAATAGTGCAAAGGAACTATAAATGTTTCTTTTTTTTTATTGTCAAAGTGTGATAGCTGGTACATAATGGTTATATAAGATAGAAGAGGAGTAGGGAAATGAAAAGAGGTAAATATTTTAGTTTTGTATTATTAATGTTAATGATAATAGCATTGATAAGTCCTATTGATGTAGGAGCTATAACTTATACTAGTTATAAAAAAGGTGATGAAATAGAAATAAAATTAACTGATGCATTAACTAGTAAATTTTATGTAATAGAAGATAGTAATCAATCAAGTGATACTGTTAAAGCTATTTATAAAGAATTTTTTAATCCAACGGTGTCATATTCGTATAAAGAAGCAGAAAAAGCGATTGAATCATTAAAAAGTTCTTGGGTTAAAGTAACCAGTGTAAGTTTACCAACAATGGTTGATATATTTGGTAGTAGTCAATCTCTTAAAGAATCATTTAATTTTAATGTACCAACTTGGGGAGTTGTTAATAAAAACAATTGTTTTTATTGGACTTCAACACCAACATCAACATCAGATATTGTTGGTCATTGGGCAATAGAAAAATATAATTTACTTGGCGGTAATTATTTAGGAATAGCTAGTGGTCATTCAGATGATACAAAAGGATATTTAAGGCCAGTAGTAAATGTAAAGAAAGACAATGTTGTTGGGGGAGTAATTAATACTGAACCAAATACAAAGGATGAATTCGGGTTAAGCGACTTTAAAATTGATGTGTCGGTAACAGATAGAGCTTTAAATATGCTACTTTCTAGTGGTAACGTTAAAGAGGGAACAAGATATTATGTTAAATTTGTTAGTGGAAAAGATGAAAAACTAAATGATTTGCCAAAAAATGTTGACAGTGTTGAGGCTAATCCAATGAATAATAATAGAACTACATGGAATTTAATTACTACTTTTGACGTAAAAAAATATGTTACTGTTAACCAAGATTGGTATATGTTAAAAGGATATGATTATGCTTATTTTATGGCATGCAATAGTGAAAAATGTGTAGCATCTGATGAACCAATAAAAGTAGAACGTCCTAGTTTACCAGAGCTATCAAAAAGATATGAAGTATTTAATTATGAATTTGGTAGTCAAGTTGGATCTGACGCATTATTTGTTGTTCCAAATTTTCCTTGGCGGGGTAAAGATGGTTCTCATCAAATAAATGTAAAGATAGGAAAAATAAATGATGAAAAGCTATTATATTCTATTTATAAAGGTGAAAAAGACGCTTTAGTTAATTTGATGGAATATGCAAAAAAGAATAATGGTATAACGACCTCAGCAAATGATACGGATTTTTATAGAGATCCTCTGCTACTAGAAACAGAATTGAAGGGAGTTAAATTCGATAGTTCAAAAATAGAAAATGAAGCATATTACTTTATTTATACAGAATATGAAAATAGCGATAACTTATATAGAGATTTAAGTGATATAACTATTGCTCAAGGAAAAAATCGTAGTTTATCTTATGATATTAAGTGGGATTTTGAAGAATCTCCAAGTACAGGTGAGTCTAGTACTGGGTCAGATACAAAGGATGAATTTGGTTTAAGTGATTTCAAAATTAAAGTAGATTCTAAAATAGGTGATATTGGTTTTAACATGGTGGCTTATGGTGGTAATTTTAAAAAAGAGACAAATTATTATGTTAAATTTGTTAATAGTAAAAATGAGAAAATAACCAATTTACCACAAAAAGCTACTGCAGTTGATTATGATTCAGATGATATAATGAAATGGAAAAGTATTTTGGAGTGGAATGATGAAATGACTATTGAAATTGCTTCCGATTGGTATATGTTAAAGGGATATGAATATGCTTATTTTATGGCTTGTAATGAAGAAAAATGTGTAGTATCTAATGAACCAATAAAAGTAGAACGTCCTAGTTTACCAGAACTATCAAAAAGGTATTATATACACTATAAAAATGCCGATAGCGGTACTAAAGATTGGGGATTATTCATTGCTCCACAATTTCCATATGATGGCACTAAAAACGGTTCACATATAATAAATGTAAAGATAGGAAAAATAAATGATGAAAAATTAATATATTCAATTTATAAAGGCGAAGGAAAAGCTTTAGATAATTTGATGGAATATGCTAAAAAGAATGATGGCATTTCTATTTCAACTAGTGATAATTATCGAGATGACATTAAAGTTGATAAATTAAAAATAGAAAATGGAGCTTATTATTACATATATACAGAATATGAAAATAGTGATAACTTATATAGAGATTTAAGCGATATAGCTATTGCTTATGGAAAAGCTGATTTTTTATCAAATGATATTAAGTGGGACTATGAAAAGAATCCAAGTACTGGGGATGTTAATATGTATGTTTTATTTGGGGGAATGTTATTAGTAATTGGATTAGGAGTAGTATCTTATAAGAAATTAAAAGTTAATTAATATTTATGATTTAGACTGTTGACCAATTTTTGGCAACAGTCTTTTCTTTTAAAATATATTTTTTCTAAAATAAAAGACAAATAAGTAATTCTATTTGTCAATTATTTAAAAAAACTTAATAGGCTTTTCTCGTAAAAATGTTATTAGCTAATTTCTGTACTTGGTGATTACGATTTAATCTTTTTATTTTAGCAAAGGAATATTCGTCAATATTATTTAAATTAATTTCTTGTTCTTGATCTTTAACACCACAAAATAATGTTTGATCAGTATTTTGTTCTATTTTATCTCTCATCTTTAAATAGATAGCATATTTTTTTATTTCTTTAATTTCTTCATTGGCCATTTTAAATTTGTGGCCATTAACGACAGCATCTATCGTTAAAATACTACCTGCTATTCCTGCAATTAATTGTGCTTTCTCCGATTTATTAGTTAATATAGCAACAGGAGCTAATAGGATCATAATAATTTCGCCAATCATAAATGATGCTGCCCATTTTCTTTTTTCTTTAGCGTTCATTAAAGCATCGCTATTATTTCTTTCTATTGCTTGTTTAAGTAATTGTTGATATAGTTTTTCTTTTACTTCTTCACTAAAAGGTATAGTATTAGTATGTCCATCAAGATAAGTAATAGTAATATTATCATTACCATTTTCCATAAATTTTTTAATTAATGAGCTTTGTGCAGCTCCTTCATATCCGTAATTCATGTCTTTCTCTCCTTATAAGTATTAAATATAATAACAAAAATACCTAATATAGTCAATTTTTTTTAATAACTCTTGACAAACTAAAATAATTTGCATATAATCTATAACGTAAAAAAGAAAAAGGAAAGCGATGTACCTACATCCACCTGATTGGCGAATAGCAATAGGTAAAAGGCCTAAAAAAAATAAGTAATATTTTTTTGAATGGTTAAAGTAGGTATATTTACCTACTTTTTTATATTCAATGGAGGTGTTTTATATAGCAAACACAAAGAATGGTCAACTTATTAATGAAGAAATTAAGGTTAGTCAAGTTTTGGTAATTGGACCTAATGGGGAACAAGTAGGAGTTAAACCTATTGGTGATGCATTAACTTTAGCAAGTTATGCAGGACTAGATTTAGTACTTATCAATCCTAATGGTAATCCACCTGTATGTAAAGTAATGGATTATAATAAATATAAGTATGAAAAAGCCAAAAAAGAAAAAGAAGCCCTAAAACGTCAAAAACAATCTTTAGCAGAATTAAAAGAATTTAGACTTTCACCAACTATTGATGTAGGAGATTTTGAAACCAAATTAAGAAATGTTCGCAAGTATATTGAAAAAGGGGACAAAGTTAGAATGGTAATTCGATTTAAAGGAAGACAGATGGCCCATACGGAATTAGGGCAAGATGTTTTACTAAGATTTGCTAGTAGACTTGAAGATGTTGCTGAAATTAGCGAACAACCAAAATTAGACGGTAGAAGTATGACTATGCTATTAATCCAAAAGAAATAAAAGAAAGGAAGATATTTATGCCAAAATTAAAAACACATAAAGGAATGAAAAAAGTTATCAATGTAAGAAAAAGTGGAACTATTACTATTGGTAGACCAGGAAGTAGACACAATACTGGTAAAAAAAATAGTGCCGTAAATAGAAAGAACAGAAGTGGATCAACTTTATCAAAAGCTGATTACAACAGATTAAAAGAAATAATCTAAATTATTGAATAGGAGGATAGAAGATGACAAGAGTTAAGAATGGTGTTGTTACAAAAGCTCGTCACAAAGAAGTTTTAAAATCAGCAAAAGGATACTTTGGTAGCAAACATAGATTATATAAAACAGCCAAAGAGCAATTAATGCATTCAGGACAATATGCTTTCCGTGATAGAAGACAAAAGAAAAGAGACTTTAGACGTTTATGGATTGTAAGAATTAATGCTGCATGTCGTGAAAACGAAATTAGTTACTCTAGATTTATTGAAGGATTAAATAAAGCAGGAGTAGAGGTAAACAGAAAAATGTTATCTGAAATTGCCATTAACGATCCAAAAGCATTTAGTGAACTTGTTAAAGTTGCTCGTGATGGTAAAGCAGGAAAAATAACAAAAAATTTGACTGCTAAAAAAGAGACTGTTAAAGAAGTAAAAAAAGAAACAAAGGAAACAAAAGCAGTAGAAGATACTGATTTATCTAAATTAACAGTTGCTGAATTAAAGAAGATAGCTCAAGAAAGAAAAATTGAAGGAGCTAGTACAATGAAAAAAGCTGAATTATTAGCAGCTTTAAAATAAAAAACATATTAATGAATTGATTTACCTAGTGCCTTATGGTGGTAAATTTTAGAAATTAATAAGTGTATAACGAAAGGGAAAAATTATGACAGTTATTTCAATGAATTATTTATTAGAAGCTGGTGTTCATTTTGGACATCAAAAAAGAAGATGGAATCCAAAGATGGGAGAATATATTTTCACATCTCGTGATGATATCTATATTATCGATTTACAAAAAACAGTAAAGAAAATAGAAGAAGCATATGATGCACTAAAAGAAATTGCTGAAAAAGAAGGAAAAGTTTTATTTGTAGGTACAAAGAAACAAGCTCAAGAAGCTGTTGAAGAGTGCGCTAATAGAACAAATATGTATTTTGTTAATGAAAGATGGTTAGGTGGAACTTTAACTAACTTCAAGACGATTAGATCAAGAATTAAAAGATTAGAAGAAATTGAAAAAATGGAAGAAGATGGAACATTTAATCTTCTACCTAAAAAAGAAGTTATTAAAATTAGAAAAGAATATGATAAGTTAAATAGAAATTTACGTGGAATAAGAGAAATGAAGAAATTGCCAGATGCTTTGGTAATCGTTGATCCAAGAAAAGAAGAAAATGCTATTAAAGAAGCACGTATTTTACATATTCCAGTATTTGGCGTTGTTGATACTAACTGTGATCCAGATATGGTTGATTATGTTATTCCAGGTAATGATGATGCTGTAAGAAGCGTTAAAGTAATGTTGGGAGCTTTAACTAATGCTATTGCAGAAGTAAATGGTAACGAAATTATTGACTATATTACTGAGGATGAAAAAGGAAAAGAAACTAAAGAAGTTAAAGAATCCAAAGAAGTTAAAAAGAGTAAAAAGAAAGACGAGAGTACTTTAGAAGTTGAACAAGAAGAAAACGATGAACAAATAGAAGAAGATGAAAAGAATGTTGAACTTGGTGAAGTAATCGAAGAAATCGTTAAGGAATCTAAAGATTTAGACTCTATGAATTTAACAGAATTAAAAGAAATGGCTAAAATTAAAGGTATCAAAGGATACTCTAAAATGAAAAAAGATGAACTTATTGAAGTTTTAAAATAAATTTGGAGGATATTATGTTTAGTGCAAGTGATATAAAATCTTTAAGAGAAAGAACGGGAGCAGGAATGCTTGATTGCAAAAAAGCTCTAGAGGAATCTCAAGGAAATATTGATAAAGCTATTGATTGGCTTCGTGAAAAAGGAATTTCTAAAGCAGCTAAGAAAGAATCACGTATAGCTGCTGAAGGTCTTAGTGAAATTATTATTAAAGACAATAAAGCTGTTATTTTAGAAGTAAATAGTGAAACTGATTTTGTTGCTAAAAACGATGAATTTAAAAATTTTGTCAATACAGTTGGGAATACTATTGTTGAAAGTAATGCTAAGACAATGGATGAAGCATTAAACTTATCTACAGAGCAAGGAACAATTAATGAGTACTTAATTAATTTAGTAGCTAAAATCGGTGAAAAAATTAGTTTTAGAAGATTTGAAGTAGTTACTAAAAATGATGATGAAGTATTTGGAAGTTATTCCCATATGGGTGGTAAGATTTGTGTACTTACTGTTTTAAAAGGAGCTAACAGTGAAGTAGCTAGAGATGTAAGTATGCATGTTGCTGCTATGAGACCATCATATATTAGAAGTAGTGAAGTACCAGAAGATGTTCTAGAACATGAAAAGGGTATCATCAAGGAACAAGCTATTAATGAAGGAAAACCTGCTGATATAGCTGAAAAAATGGTTAGTGGTAGAATTAATAAGTTCTTTAAAGATGTTTGTTTAGTAGAACAACCATTTGTTAAGGATCCAGACATCTCAGTTGGTGATTATGTTAAAAATAATGGTGGAGAAATAGTTACGATGGTTCGTTATGAAGTAGGAGAAGGAATCGAAAAAAGAAAAGATGATTTTGCTAGTGAAGTAATGAATCAAGTAAATGGTACAAAATAGAAATGTAAAGTAGTCTCAATGACTACTTTTTTTAATTGATTATTATTTTTTTTAGTGATACCATGTAATTGAATAAAATAATAGATAGGAAATATAATTTATGAAAAGAATGTCATTAGTAATATTTATATTTGGTATATTATTAATAGGAATAGGAACATTTTTACTTATGAATAATCCTTCTGATTATGTTAAAACTCCTAATAATAATGATGATAATAATAATTCTTATTTTGTAAATAATTCTAAGCAAGTAATTGTTGGTAATATGCGATTATTAATACCTAATAGTTTTAATCAAGGATATTTTGAATCTTTAAGTCATCAAATTTATAATTATGGGTTAGAAGAAGTAGAATGTGTTATTTATATGGATGTGTATAATGAAACAAATTACGATAATATTAACGATTATATAAATAGTAATTTATCACAAAATAATATGATAACTAATACAACTAAAACGATTAATAATATTGATTGGAAAACTTTAATATATGAAAATGATAATGAGATCAATAAATATAATATTTTATTAAAAGATAATAATATTTATCAAATTAAATTTACAATATTTAATAATGGTGATAATAACAGTTGCAGTAATTTTTATGATCAAATCATAAATACTGTAGAAGTAATGTAAAATAGTGATTAGAAGTGATAAGATAAAAGTTAAATGGAATGATAAAAGCGAATAGCCATTTTATCTTTTTTCTTTATGTGATATAATTTAATTAATAATAGGAAGTGATTAGATGAAGATATTACGTTATATTGATAAATGGTTACTTTTGAGTTCAGCTATACTATTTGTTATTGGATTAATCATGGTATTTTCTTCATCTAATGTTGCAGCTTTTATGCGATATTTATCTAGTCCTTATCGTTTTGTCATAAGGCAAGCAGTTTTCTTGCTAGTGGGTATTATTATTTCCTTGGTAGCAATACGCTTTTCTACTAAGTTTTATGGTTTTATATCCTGGCCAGGTTTACTTATAATTACCGTTGTATTAGCGGTTGTCCTTTTATATGGTAAATTAGCTAATGGAGCGGTTTCTTGGATTGAAATTGGGCCTTTTACTTTTCAACCTAGTGAATTTGCTAAAATAATTATGATTGTATGGATGGCAAGTTTTTATGATATAAATAGGCACAAATTAAATAGCTATAAAGTAAGTTTATTCCCTTTATTATTGTGTGCTATTATTGTGGGGCTAATTTTATTACAACCTGATATGGGAACAGCTATTATATTTTTGGGAATTGTAGGATTTATTTTCCTTCTTGTTCCTATTGATATAAAAGTTAAAGTCAAAACCGTATTAATTGTTTTATTGTTAGCAATAGTAGGGGTTATTGGTATAGTGATTGCAGGTAAATCAATTGTTTTTGAACATCAACTTAATCGTTTTAACTTTTCTAATCCTTGTAGTGAAGAAAATTTTTATGATCAAGGGAATCAAGTTTGTAATGGTTATATTGCCATGAATAATGGGGGATTATTTGGTAAAGGATTAGGTAACAGTACTCAAAAATATTTATATTTACCAGATTCACACACTGATTTTATCTTTCCAATCATTGTTGAAGAACTTGGTCTTTTAATGGGGTATTTTATAATTTTACTATATACTTTAGTTTTATTTAGAATTATCATTATAGGTAAAAAAAGCACTAATAATAGGAATTCTATTATGTGTTATGGTATAGCCTTTTACATATTTTTGCATATAATTATTAATTTGATGGGTGTTATGGGAATGATGCCTATGACAGGAGTACCTTTACCATTTCTTAGTTACGGTGGAAGTTTTACAATATGTTTGGTAGTTGCTCTTACTATTGTTCAGAGAATTGCTATTGAAAATAATTTTAAAAAAGCATCAAAAGAGATAGGAAAAGAGTAGTAAAAAAAAGAATAATCTTATTAGGAGGTTATTTTTTTATGGATTTTTTGGATAGTATTAAAGATATTTTTTTTAAATTTAAAAATTATTTTATAATAGGGGGTATATTACTATTAATATTATTATCTATGGTTGGTTTTTATTATTGCTTTGATAAAAAGATTAAGAATTTAGAAGATAGTTTGGCTTTTGATTTTAACGAATCAAAAGTTTTGGAAATGGATGATAATGATAAAAAAGAAGTATATTATAAAGTAGAAGTTAAAGGTAGTGTACATAATCCGGGGGTTTATGAATTAGTAGAAGGTAGTAGAGTGATTGATGCAATTAATGCAGCAGGGGGATTATTAGATAACGCCGATACTAGTGTTAATAACTTAGGTAAATTAGTTAAAGATGAGATGGTTATTATTGTATATACAAAGGATGAAGTCAATAATTTTACTAAAGTATTGGAAGAAGAGAAAGTAGTGGAAGAAAAATGCCTCGATAATAATGGACTAATTGAAAATAATAGTTGTGTTTGTGAAAGTGAAAAAGAATCTAGCGACTCTGTCGATAGTCAAAATGATAATAAAGTACAAGATAAAATCTCTATTAATAAGGCCAGTAAAGAAGAATTAATGACTTTATCTGGAATAGGTGAAGCTAAAGCTCTTAAAATAATTGAATATCGCAATACTAATGGTTATTTTAAAAGTATTGATGAAATTATGAATGTCTCTGGTATTGGAGATGCTGTTTTTGAAAAAATTAAAGACTTTATTACCGTGGACTAATATCTTTTCTTTTTTAATAATTGTTACTATTTTATATGCTTTATTAATTACTAATTTTAAAAATATAAGTAAGTATAAAATAAATGATAAAGAATTTATATTGCAAATAACGGACATTTATATTGATGGAAATTATTTAAAATTAGATTTGAAAGGTAAGGAAAAATTAATTGGTGTATATTATTTTGATTCTCTAGAATCCAAAGAAAGTTTTGTTAATAAATATGAATTAGGTTCTTATATAAAAATAGAAGGGGATTTAGAAATACCTAGTAATAACACTAATCCTAATGTTTTTAATTACAAAAAGTACTTAAATAATGAAGGAATACATTATATATTAAATATTAATCAATTTGATACATTAAGAGATAATGACAACTTTTTATATGAAATAAAAAATAAAATCATTGAAAGAATAGACAAAATTAAATTATCAGCACCATATTTGCATACCCTGATATTAGGTAACAATAATTATTTAGATATCAATATAAAAAATACTTATCAAAATATAGGAATAAGTCATTTATTTTCTATATCGGGAATGCATATATCTATTTTTAGCAGTATACTATTATGGATTTTAAAGAAAATACCTTTAGCATCTTCCAAAAGATATATTGTAGTAATAATATTTCTTTTGTTTTATATGTTCTTAACTAATTTTTCATCTTCCGTATTAAGAGCAGGACTTTTCTTTATTATTTTATCTTTGACGAAAATATTTAATATTAAAATAAAAACGATTAATATTCTTCTTTTAACTTTATCATTAATTATTTTAGTAAACCCTCATATGATATACAAAATAGGTTTTTTATACTCTAGTATAACTAGTTTTAGTATTATTAGTTTTAAGAAAATTATTAATAAGAGGAAGAACTATTTTACAAAATTATTAATAACATCTACCATTGCTTTTTTTGTATCTTTTCCTATTAGTATTTATAATTTTTATCAAGTTAATGGACTAAGTATTATTTATAACTTATTATTTGTACCAATAGTAAGTGTGATACTATTTCCATTATCATTGATCACATTGTTTATTCCAATATTAGATAACGTTTTATACTTATTTATTAATCTATTTGAAAAAGTAGCTAATCTTTGCAATTTGGTTCCATCAATTATTATTTTAAAAAAGCCCAATCTTTTAGTATGTCTCTTGTATTATTTTATTATTTTTGGCATTTTCTTAAGTAAGAATCACAGAAAAGCTTTTATCGTAACTCTGCTTTTAATATTTTTGGTTCATTATAATTATAATAGTATTTTTAAAAGCGATTATCTAATTGTATTAGATGTTGGACAAGGAGATAGTATATTAATTCATTTTGGTAATGAAAGCATTTTAATAGATAGTGGAGGCAAAGTTCAATATAATGATGAGAAATGGAAAATAAGAAAAAATAAGACCAATATGGCTGAAAGCACAATAATTCCTTTATTAAAGTCGTTAGGAATTAGAAGTTTAAAAACTTTGATATTTACGCATGGTGATTATGATCATATAGAAGAAAGTATTAATTTGCTTAACCATTTTAAAGTAGATAAAGTTGTGTTTAACAAAGATAGTTATAATGATTTAGAACATAAAGTAATAGAATTATTAAAGGGAAAAAAGATTAAATATTATAAAGGAATGGAAAGAGAAAGTGTTGGAAATTATATCTTATATTCTTTAAATACTAGGTTATATGACAATGAAAATGATAATAGTAATGTTATTTATTTTAATTATAATAGAGTAAAAATATTATTGATGGGAGATGCAGGTACTGATAGAGAGAAAGATATTTTAGAAAAATATCATATTAATAATATAGATATTTTAAAAGTAGGGCATCATGGTTCTAATACCAGTAGTAGTAAAATGTTTGTAAATATGATTAACCCTAAAATATCATTAATATCGGTAGGTAAAGATAATCGATACGGTCATCCTAAAGAAGAGGTACTAGATAATTTATCGATGTCTCAAATTTATAGAACTGATGAGAATGGATGTATTGTCATTAAATTAATTAAAAATAGATATCAAGTAAAAACGTGTATATGAACGATTAGAAATGGTTATGTAATAATTGACAAGTATTTATAATAAAATAATATAGATACTGTAAATTTAAAAAATGTAACAATTTTTATATATTGTCCATAATATATATTAGGACGCTAACGTTAGCGTTTATATAGATTGAGGACTTTTTTGTCCTCTTTTTAAAATAGTTGAAATTATATTTATTATGTGGTATAACTATTCTGTACGACCGAGGTGTATATAATGAACAATGATAGTAAATATAATGATAAAGAGTACATGAATATTGTCAGTGATATCATTGAACATAGTGAATTTGAAAAAACTAAAGAGATTGTTCATCATGGTTTAAATCGTTTTGACCATTGTTTACGAGTATCTTATTATTCATATAAAGTATCAAAATTATTAAAGTTAGATTATAAAGAATCTGCTCGTGCTGGATTGCTGCATGATTTTTTCTTTGTTAACAATAACGATGTTGATGCATCTACAAGAATCGATGTTTTAATCAATCATCCTAAGTATGCTTTAAATAATGCTAAACGATACTTCGATTTATCTTTAAAAGAAGAAAATATCATTTCTTCTCATATGTTTCCTGTGTCATTAAAAGTTCCTAGATATATGGAAAGTTGGATAGTGGATATAGTTGATAATGTTGTTGCTATCTTTGAAAGCTTTTATGCGGTTAGAAAACATATAGGTATTGCTGTTAATTTCTTATTAGTAGTTGTTTTAAATTATTGGAGATAAAAAAGTAGACATTGTTTACTTTTTTTCTAATTATTTGATATAATTATTCTAATTAATGTCCTCATAGCTCAGCAGGATAGAGCAATCCCCTCCTAAGGGATAGATGTGGGTTCGAGTCCTATTGGGGACACCATTTGTAAATAATCCTTTATTTTAAAGGATTTATTTTTTTGCTTTAATTATCATTTAATAATAAAAAATGAAGAAAAAGTGACAAACGTGTAAAGTATGATAAAAAATACTATTAGAGGAAGTATTATACATGATATAATCTTAATGAGGTAGGTTATATGAAATATAGTATTATTGTACCAGTATATAATGTTGAAGCATATATAAACAGATGTTTAGCTAGTATTAAAAAACAAACATATAATAATTTTGAAGTTATTGTTGTCAATGATGGAACGCAAGATGATAGTATGTCTATTATTAAGAAGTTTGTAGATCAAGATAATCGTTTTCAAGTCTATACGAAAGAAAATGGTGGTTTAAGTGATGCGAGAAATTATGGAGTAAAACAAGCGACTGGCGATATCATTCTTTTTATTGATGGTGATGATTATATAGAGAAAGATTTATTAAGTAAATTAACCGAAGAATTTGAAAAAAATAGAGACATTGAAGTTGTGAGGCTACAATTAAAATTAGTTAATGACAATGGTGAAGTTATAGAACAACCAAGATATCACGTTTTCTCTAATCTTGATTCTAGCAAGGCTTATCCTTTGTTGTTAAAAAACGTTTATGTCGATGTAGCGTGGGGTTATGCTTACCGAAAAGATTTCTTTATAAATAATAAATTTGAATATGCTAAGGGTAAAATTAATGAAGATTTTGGTTTAACGCATTTAATATTAATAAAAGCTAATCACATATCATCTATTTCTTATGTAGGATATAATTATGTCCAAAGAGATGGCAGTATCATGAATATAAAAAATCGTGGGCAAAACTTAAGAAAAGTATATGATACGTTATTTCATTTTGATAACTATATTACTATTTTAAAAAATGATTCAAGTATATCTAGTACTAATAAAGAACTTTTATTAAAGTATATAATATCAGTCATAATATATAGATCTGCTCTGTTAGAGGGGAATGATTTAAAACAATATATAAAAGAATTAAAAAAACGTAAGATATATCAATATTTCCCTAATCAAACTTTTAAAGATAAATTGAGAAAATTATTTATTCAATTTAATACTAAAGCATATATTAGTAAAAACGTTAATAAATAAAATAATGGAGGATTTAATGGAAACAAAATTAGTAAATGATTGCAGTAGAAAAGATTATTTATCTTGGGAAGAATATTTTATGGCAATAGCTATTTTAACTGCCAAGAGAAGTAAAGACCCAAATACTCAAGTAGGAGCTTGTATAGTTTCTTCTGATAATAGAATTTTATCCATAGGTTATAATGGTACGCCAAATGGATATTCTGATAGTAATTTTCCATGGCAAAGAGAAGGAGAACCATTAGACACTAAGTATTTATATGTATGTCATGCTGAACTTAATGCTATATTAAATTTTCGTGGAGGAAAAAGAGAATTAGAGGGTTCAAGGATATATGTTGACCTATTTCCTTGCAATGAATGTGCCAAAGCCATAATTCAGTCAGGTATTAAGGAAGTAGTATACTTAAGAGATAAATATAGTGATACTGATGGTGTTAAAGCTTCAAAAAAGATGTTTGATGTTTGTGGTGTAAAATATAGGCAGATGCAATTAGACCATAAAATAGAAATCAATTAGGGAGAACTTATGGATAAAAAGCCCATTATTGGAATTGTTTCGAGAGCTGAAAGTGAAGATGGTATTTATGTAACATCGGTTATGGAATCATATCGAAAAGCAATAATTATAAATGGTGGTATCCCTATTGCCATATTACCAACCCAATTAATAGAATATGGTCAATATAAATCAAAAGAAGTTCCTCAAATGTCAGATGAAGAAAAAGAAATGTTATGTAAACAATTAAATTTTTGTGATGGTATTATGATGCCTGGTGGTATAAATAGATATGAATATGATTTTTATATTACAAATTATTGTATCAGTCAAAATGTTCCAGTGTTAGGAATTTGTTTAGGTATGCAGTTATTAGCAACGATCAATAATAGAGACACCTTAAAAATAATCGATGAATCTAATACTCATTTAAAACCACAAGTTGATAATGTCCATTCTGTAAAATTAAATACTAATTCTAAGTTATATGAAATAATAGGAACCAATGAATTTGTTGTTAACAGTAGACACCGATATAAAGTTATGGAAGTAGGGGACTTTTCTATAGTGGGGTATGCTCCTGATGGGGTAATAGAAGCCATAGAAAACGAAAATTGTGACTTTGCCATAGGAGTACAATGGCATCCAGAAAATTTAATAGATACAACTCCTAGTAAAAGGCTTTTTAAAAGTTTTGTAGGAGCGTGTTCTAATTATGCCAATAAAAATTAAAGGAATTTATAAACATTTTAAAGGGAATTATTACATAGTAGAAGATATAGCACTATCTAGTGAAACGCAGGAACAATTAGTTATATATCGTGAATTATATGGTGATAATCGATTATGGGCAAGGCCTTTAACGATGTTTGTTAGTAAAGTAGATAAAGAAAAATATCCCGAAGTGGAACAAGAATATCGTTTTGAACTACAAGATACTATTAAAAGAGATGATTAATCTTCTTTTTTTTTACAATATATGATATAATCTTACGTGTCAAAGAGGTAAGTAGATATGAAGGTAAAATACAATCTAATATGTAAAGATAATAATACATTAGCAAGATATGGAACTATAGAGACTAATCATGGGACATATGAAACACCAATGTTTATGCCAGTTGGTACTAAAGCGACAGTTAAATTGTTAACTCCTGATGAATTATACGATGTTCATGCTGGAATTATTTTAGCTAATACATATCATTTATGGTTAAGACCAGGTGCTGAATTAATCAATAAAGCAGGAGGTCTACACAAATTTATGAATTACAAAGGACCTATTTTAACTGATTCTGGTGGTTTTCAAGTTTTTTCTTTAGCTAAACCTAAAGATATAACAGAGGAGGGAGTCAAATTTAAAAGTCATATTGATGGATCTAATCTCTTTTTAACTCCTGAAGAGTCAATTCATATTCAAAATTTATTAGATAGTGATATTGCTATGAGTTTTGATGAATGTCCACCATATCCAGTTACTCATGAATATATGGAAGAAAGTATTGAAAGAACAATTAGATGGGCTAAAAGAGGTAAAGATGTTCATTCTAATGCTAATCAAAGTTTATTTGGTATTGTTCAAGGTGGAGAATTCGAAGATTTAAGAAAGAAAAGTGCTGTCGAAACAGTAAAACTTGATTTTGATGGATATTCTATTGGGGGAACGAGTGTTGGTGAAGATAAAGAGACAATGTATAAAATGATAGAATATTCTACTAAATACTTACCTGAAGATAAGGTTAGATACCTTATGGGAGTTGGAGATCCTATTGATATAATAGAAGGGGTAATACGAGGAGTAGATTTATTTGACTGTGTTTTATCAACTAGAATTGCAAGACATGGTAATGCCTTTACTAGAAATGGTAAGATTAATTTACGTAATCTAAAATATAGAGAAGATTTTACACCAATAGAAATGGATTGTGATTGCTATACTTGTCGTAACTTTACCAAAGCATATATAAGACATCTAATAACTAGTGACGAGTTACTAGGGGGTAGATTATTATCAATTCACAATACGAGATTTTTAATTAAATTGGTAGAAGATTTGCGAGAGGCTATCAAAGAGAATAAAGTTTTAGAATATCGTGAAAAATTTATTAGTCAATATACATCTAAAAATAAATAAAAGTTCCATTATTGGGAACTTTTTTTGTTTATACCAATGACACTACCTAATATAGAAGATATTAAAATAATGGCATATAAAATTAAGGTAGTTAAATGAGGAGCTATATTAAGAGCTAAATAAGAGAAAATAAAGACAAATACAATCATTCCAAGGCCAATTTTCAAACCTTCTAAATATCCTCGCTTATTACTTTTTTTACCTATGTATATTCCACCTATAAACATGGAAATAACTAAACTTATTACTTCAAATATATTAGTTAATTTAGTACTTAAAATATTAAAATAACTTAAGGTACCGACTATAATTCCTAATATTATAATACTTATAAAAATATACATAAAACTTTTTAAATACTTAACTATGAACATATAAATCACTTCCTAATAAAAAGTATGATTGGTATAAAAAAATATGCAATTAATCATAATAAAGTTAGGAGGATGTAACATGGATTATTTAATTGTACTATTTAGAACAGCCTTATTTTATTTAATCATAACTATCATATATCGTTTTATGGGAAAAAGAGAAATTGGACAATTAGGTATAGTTGATTTAATTGTATCAATATTGATTGCGGAACTGGCAGCTATGGCTATTGAAAATAGAAAAGAGAGTTTATTATTATCTTTATTTCCGATTATATTATTAGTAGTAGTGCAAATAGGTATGTCTTTTGTTTCACTTAAAAATTCTAAAATAAGGAATTTATTTGATGGTAATCCATCCGTAATAATTAATAGAGGAAAACTTAATTTTCGTGAAATGGTTAAGCAACGTTACAATATAGATGATCTATTAACTCAATTAAGAGAAAAGCATATTAGAAGTATTGAAGAGGTTGACTATGCTATATTGGAAACAAGTGGTAAATTATCAGTTTTTAAAAAAGATAGTAAATTATTTGGAGAATATCCTTTACCATTAATTTTAGATGGTGTAGTAGATGCTGATACATTAAAACAGATCAATAAGAGCGAGAGTTGGCTAGAAAAAACTCTAAAAGAAGAAAATGTTAATTTAGAAAATGTTTTTTATGCTTTCTATAGAGATAAAAAATTATTTTTAATTAGAGATAGTGATTTAAGAAAATAGTAAAAGATTAATTTGTTTTTACTATTTTTTATTCTGGTATTATCTATTTTTAAAAAATTGTAAATATGGTAATATAATAAATTTATAGGAGGAATAAAGTGACTTTAAAAGAACTATTAAATGTAATAAGAATTAAACATCCTACTAGTAAAATTATTAAAAATTCAAAAATTATTCAAGTACTAAATTATTATAATGAACATAATGTTGATCATTATGAACATGATTTTCATATTAATGAGGCATCTTTTTTGATTTTACTAGAGAACATACATTAAAAAAATAAAATTTATATAAAATCAAATATTAATAAATATTAAATGAGCAAAATTAGAAATTGCTAGTAATAATTTTTAATTTTGTTCATTTTTATATTTTTAAAATACTTTCAAAACATGAAATTATCGATTTTTAATAGAAAAATAGATGTGATATATTAGGTTTATTAAGGAGATGAAATTATGAATAAAAAAGAAGTTAATATTAATCCAGACAAATTAAGCGATTTAGAAAAGTTTTTATTTGTTCTTGTAGAAGAGGATGTTGATTTATGTCGAAAGGTAAGTAATGGTAATCCAATACTGGACGAATATATTGATGATGCAATAAAAGTAAGTCAGGACGAGAAATTTTTAAAAGAATATAATAAAGAATTAGTTGAGCAAGAAAAACGTGATAGTATATACTTAGAAGGTAAAGAAAAAGGAATGTATATTCAACAAAGAAGAACAGCAATATCAATGTTACAAAGAAAAATAGATAAAAAAATTGTTTGTGAATGTACAAATTTACCTATGGAAGAAATAGAAATTATTATTAAGATTATGAATGATAAAGAATTACTTGCTAAATATAATTTATTATAAAAATGTAAAGAGACATCTCATTTTATGAAGTTGTAAGATAAAAGTGTACACAAAAAAAGTGTATGCTTTTATTTTTGATATAATTAAGATGAGGAGATGATAAACATGGCAACAAAAGGTCAAAAATTTAAACATTGGTCAGCAGAAGAAAAATATGAAATAATCAAACCAGCATTAGATATGGAAATAAGTACTTTTCAAATAACAAAAGAAACAGGTTTAAGTAATGGAATGATTAATACTTGGATAAAAAAATATCACGAAAATGGTATGGAAGGTTTGAAAAATAAAAAGAAACCTGGAAATCCTTTAAGTAAATATTCAAATAAAAAGAACTTAACCAAAGAAGAACAATTAGAATATGAAAATATGAAATTAAGAATTGAGAATGAATTATTAAAAAAAGGATACCTAATGAAAGGAGATGGTACGATTGTAAAATTCACGAAATAACACAAGTAAAGTTTGAAATAATTGAGTCATTAAGTAAAGAATATAATGTAAAATCATTATGTTCAACAATGAAGGTATCCAAATCTGGATATTATAAATGGTTAAAAAACAAAAACATTTTAAATAGGTATGAAATAAATAGAAAAGATTTAGGAATTTTAATACAAGATGTACATAAAAGAAAACCTAGTTATGGGTATCATAGAATAAGAAAAATTATATTAGAAGAAACAGGATGGGTAGTAAGTGATAATTTAGTTCATAAAGTATGTAAAATATTAAAAATCAAATCAAAAGCAAAACATTACAAATATAAAAGACCTGGAGAAGAATCAATTAAATATGAAAATTTAATTGGGTATAATTGGAAAACTACAAGACCATTTGAAAAAATTGTTTCAGATACAACTACATTTTATTTTAAAAAGAAGAAATATGACTGGACATTTTATTTAGATGTTTTTAACAACGAAATAGTTGGATATGATGTAAGAGATTCGATGAGTGGAAATGGGGTTTTAAATCATCGTGAAGCTTTAAAAAGTATGTTAAATAACAAAATAAAAAGAGGATATAAAGACCTTGAAACAATCGTTCACACAGATCAAGGAGCAGTATATTCCTCAGTGTCATTTAACAATATATTCAATTCTTATACAGTTACCAGATCTATGTCTAGAGCTGGAACACCAACAGATAATCCAGTAATCGAATCAAAAAAATGGCTGGATTAAGAAAGAAATGTATATTGATTTTGACATAAATAATTATAACACAGTTCAAGAATTTATAGATGATATAGTATGGGATAATAATAATTTTAGACCATCATATGCACTTCAATATAAAAACCCAGTTGAATATCGAACTCAACTAGGTTTTAAATAATTACTTTTTTTGTGTATACTTTTATCTTACAACTTCACTCATTTTAATGTCTCTTTATTTATCTTTTTTTATGTAAAAGTAGAAATTAGATCCTTTATTCTTCTGTGATTCAACGCCAAATTCATAATCATGTAAAACAAATATATTTTTAACTATTGATAATCCTATACCGGTACCAATAACATTACGTTTATGTTTTTTATCGCTTTTATAATACTTATCCCAAATGCGATCTATTTCATCTTTATCTATACCTTTACCTGTATCAATTATTTCTACTTTGATGTTTTTCTTACTATCTGTAACTCTAATAGTTACAGTATTATCATTACCTGTATAATTAATAGCATTATTAATTAAATTATAAATAACTTGTTCCATTTTCTTTTTATCGGCATTGATAATTATTTTATCTTTATTCTTTTCAAAATTAAATATATAGTTTTCTGTTATCGTATATATTTTATATCTATTTAAAATAGTATTAATTAATTCGATTAAATCAAATTTTTCCTTATTTAACTTTGTAATATTAGATTGCATACTAGATAAGTCTAATATATCATTAACTAATAAGTTCAATCTTTCTACTTCTTCTATAATGATATTTAAATGTTCTTCGCGTTTAACTTTATTTTTGTAACTGATATCTCTTACCATTTCAGTATAAGCTTTAATCATCGTAAGAGGTGTCTTTAAATCGTGAGATACATTAGCCATTAATTCACGCCTTAATTCATCTGTTTTTGATAATTGTTCTTTAGTATAATTCAAAGTATTAGCAAGTTCATCGATTTCATCTATTTCACTATTGTTATCAAATTGAACTGTATAATCTCCATTAGCTAATCTTTTAGCTGAATTATTCAAAGATGTGATTGGTTTAGATAATTTTTTTGATATGTAAGCACCAATTACAAATGCTAATAGAAGGACAATTATTGTAACAATAATTAACTGATTTTTTAATATGACAATAGTTGAGTCAATTGGATCAATAGAAGTATTTAAAAAAGCATAATAATTATCATCTAATTTAAGACCATATACGAGTGTTTCACTTTTCAATATATCGTTGACAACTTTATAAGTAATATTATTAGAGTTACTAAGCATAAACTCTGTTTTGTAGTAAGTAATATTCGGATTGTTTTTTTCAACTAGGCAGCTACGATTCATATTATTAGTAGAATAAACTAACCCATCCAAAGAGACAATTTCTATACAGACACCACGTTTATAATATATTTCATCTAATAGTGATTCAAAATTATCTTTGTTATAATTAGCTTTAACTATTTTAGACATAATATTTATTTCATTTGTCTTGTACCATTCATAATAAGTATCAATAAATATTACTTGAAAGAACCAAAGAAAAGCAATAATAATTATGGAAAATAATGCTAGAAATAACCAGATTTTAACAGTTAGTGATTTACTTTTTAATTTCAAATTTATAACCTATACTGCGAACTGTTTTTATTAAATCTCGATATTTACCTAAATTATTTCTAAGCATTTTAATATGCGTATCAATTGTTCTATCATCGCCAAAGTAATCATATCCCCATAATTTACTTAAAATAGCTTCTCTTGAAATAGCAACATTTGGATTTTGAATAAAGTAAGTTAAAATTTCAAATTCTTTTGGTGTAACATTAATTTCTTTATTGTCGATAGATAATGTATGGCCAATAAAATCAACAACTAATGATTCGTATACAAATTTATCTTCCTTTGGTTTTCCTCGTCTTGTAATCGCTTTAATTCTTGCTATTAATTCTTTAGGTGAAAAAGGTTTGGTTAGATAATCATCGACACCTAAATCAAATCCTAATAGTTTATCATATTCATCATTTCTTGCAGACAAAATAATAGTAGGGATGTTATGCTCTTTTTTTAGCTCCTGAAAAAAGGTATATCCATCCATTTTTGGCATCATAATATCAAGTACTATAACATCAATGTTTTCATTATCGACGATTTTTAAAGCTTCAATACCATCTTCTGCTTCATAAACTTCATATTTTTCGTTTAAAGCATATTCCTTTATAACTTCTCTAATTAACTTTTCATCATCTACAATTAGTAATTTCATAAATATCACCACCTATAATTATACATGTTTTTATGTATTTTTTGTGAAAAAAAGAGGCTACCCACGGTATTCCTCTTCAATTCTTTTAATTTTAACGTTGTTATTATTTAATGACTCATTTAATTTGTTATTATATTCTTTAGCCATACTTTCTTTTATTAATAAATCTTTTTCTATATCATTTAATTTGATAAGCATATCATAATATTCTGGTATTAGATTAGAATATTCACCAAAATCTTTACTAAATGTTTTTTTCAAGTATTTTAAATCAATAAGAGCATTACTAATCATAAGTGTCATATCATCAACATTATTAATATTTTTCTTTATATCTTTTTCATAGTCGATATAATTAACATTAACGGAAGTTTCTTTTCCTTTAATTTTAACACTGTATAATCTTGCTAAATTTGTAATTGCACAAATCATTAATCCTGTCCTTATTAAAAAACCACCTTTGGTAGCTGGAATCAATGGAGTTACAGCAGTGAGTAGGGTAGCATTGAATAGTTTAGAATAATTTAATACTAGTTCATTTTTATATTTTATTGTTTTGGTAACTTTTTCACTCTCACTTAGTTTAGATTCAATATTCTTTAATATTTGTTCTTGCGTTTTGGCAAATGATGCAATATAATTGTTAGTTTTTTCTATATCATCAACATGGCTCTCAAATTTTTCAAAGTCTTTCTCATTTCCCACTATTTTTCTTTTTTTGTCATCTAATTGGTTATTTAAAGTATTAGCTCTATTTTCTATATTA
Source organism: uncultured Bacilli bacterium (assembly GCA_947593955.1). Lineage (GTDB taxonomy): Bacteria > Bacillota_I > Bacilli_A > RF39 > UBA660 > RGIG3091. Next base: position 35,361 of record CANQDV010000006.1, read on the forward strand.
ATAATTTCATTAATAATATTTACATATTCATTAATTTGCTTTATTTGTAAAATAGTGGCATTGGCAACGTTTCCGTTTATAGCTAAAGTTTTATATTCTTCTAATAACTCTTTAATATATCCACTATCAAAATTTTTAATCAAAGCATCAGGATATTGCTTATAAACTTCTTTCTTAACTTTTTCAAAATAATCTAATAATTTTTGCAATTTTTCAATAATTTTATTTAATTCATTTTCTAATACTTCATCTTTTTCTTTTTTTTCCAATATATCTAAATCATATTGTATTTTTTTTACTTCATAATATTCTGTTTTTAACATTTTGTCTAATTCATTTATAATAGGGGGTAAAATTATTGATACATCGTTATCTAATTTTTTAGGCACAGGTATGGGGTGTTCTTTTTTTTCAATTTCTTGGGGTTTAACTTCTATTTGCTTTCTTTCTTTTTTAGTGTTTTCTTTATTATTAAAATCATTGTTGTCAGGCATCTTTTTATCGGTTATTGGGTTTAATTTATTCTCTAATTTACGTGGAGTAGGAGGAGTTGTTTTAATCTTTTTCTCAACCTTTTCCTTTGAAATTAATGGTTGTTCTGGAACTGGGTTTGAATGATTCTTTTTTATTTCTTTTTTTTGATTAACATTATCAGTATTATTTGTTATTGGTAATTTTGGTTTAATATTAATGACATTGTTTGTGTTTTCATCTTTGGTTATAACTTTTTTATTATTTTTATCATTATTAATAGTTAATGGAATCTTTTTTTTATTTAATTTTCTAAACCATTTTATGATAATAGTTTTTCTTTTCATAATTCATTAATTATTATAAGCTTCTTCTTTTATTAAATCTAAATTTTCTTCCATTAACTTAATATAATCTTCACGATTGTTTCTTTCTTCATCAGTTATGTTAGTTAAGCCTTTCAAAGTAATAAGTTCTACACGTGTATTTTGAGATATAGCTTTAACATTAGTATTTTCGTCATCGTTTTCTAATAAGAAGATATGGTTGACTTTCCCTTCGTTAATCATATCCTGAACATCAATTACAGTTTTTTCATTAGCAGTATCAGAATCTAAGGATATAATCTCAAAACCATATTTTTCTAAAAATTTAAAAACATCATTGCTAACTACTAAAGTTTTATTGGTTGCATTTTCAACAGTTAATTTAATTTCAGCATCTAATTCTGATAATTTTACTTTTAAATTTTCATAATTTTGATCAATAGCTTTGTTTAAATAAGAGCTATTAATATATTCTTGTAATCCATTTTTAATATTTTGACTAATCATTAATAAGTTAGAAGGATTTAATAATAATTCTTCGACACCATAATTCATTTCCATTCCAAAGGTAGGATCAATTATTAATAAATTATTATTTCTATTTATTAAATTTAAGGCAATATCTTTATCATCAGTAATACCTAAATAAATAAATAAATCCTGTTTACTAAAGTCATTTAATTGCTTATCATTTAATTCATATTCGAAAATATTAGTTCCGTCTGGATAAATAGAATTAACAATAGAATTATCACCATATAACATATTAGTTATATATTCAATAGGGTAGTAAGTAGTAATTATGTTAATATCTTCCATACTGTCTCGTTTAAAACAGCCAGTAGTAGTTAAGCATAATAATAATATAATAATAATAAATAATCTTTTTTTCATTTTATCTCCTTTATTGGTACAGGATCATATCCACCTTTTGATAATGGATTGCACCTTAATATTCTTTTTATTGTCAAATAACTTCCTTTAAGACTCCCGTAAGTATTTATAGCTTCTATGCCATAATTGGAACAAGTTGGAATAAATTTACAATATGAATGAGTTGCTAGAGGTGTTTTTTGATACATCTTTATTAAAGATATCAACACTTTTTTCATATAGCATCACCATAAAATTATTTTACTATTAAATTATAAACGTAACAAGTATTTAATAAATAAATTTTAGAAATTATTTACATATTTTTTATAATTTATTTTAAACTGCTATTATTTTTGGTATAATGTTTATGGTGATATTATGGAAAGACTATTTAAAAAATTGGGAATCATTCCTAATGATATGCGTTTATATCAAACTGCTTTTTCCCATTCTTCATATGTAAACGAAAATCATTTAAAGGCGGATTATGAAAGATTAGAGTTTTTAGGGGATGCAGTATTAGAATTAGTAATAAGTGATTATTTATATCGTAATATGAATTTTAAAGAAGGAGACATGACTAAGATAAGAGCAAGTTATGTTTGTGAAAATGCTTTATATGAATACGCTACAGATTTAGGACTTAGTGATTATATTAAAGTAGGTCACGGAGAAGAACAAGATGGTGGAAGATATAAAAAAGTAATACTTGCCGATATATTTGAATCATTTATGGGAGCTGTGTACTTAGATTTAGGTTTTGATACGGTAAAAAAAGTTATTTTAAATATAATTGTTCCTTATATAAAAGATCCAAATACTGTCTTTTTTAGTGATTACAAATCAGTATTACAAGAATATGTTCAAACGGAGCAAAGAAGTTTAATATATGAATTAGAAAGTGAAGAAGGACCATCACATAATAAGATATTTACTACAATAGTTAAAATTGATGATATTGTTTATGGAAGAGGTAGTGCTGCTAGTAAAAAAGAATCAGAACAAGAAGCAGCTAAGAATGCTTTAGAGAAACTTGCTAAAATATAAATAATTTGTTATAATGGACAAGTTCATTTACTTTATTAAAGAAAGGAAGAGATAGTTTTGAGCAAAATTAAAATATTTAGTTTAGGTGGACTAAACGAAAATGGGAAAAATATGTATGTTGTCGAAGTTGATAATGATATTTTTGTTTTTGATGCGGGTTTAAAATACGGAAGCGATAAAACCTTAGGTGTTGATTATATATTGCCGGATTATACATATATAAAAGAAAATAAAAAAAGAGTAAAGGGATTATTTTTATCTCATGGGCATGATAGTAATATGGGAGCAGTTGCAGATATTTTATATGATCTTCCTGATTTACCAATATATGCTACTAAATATACTTTAGAAATTTTGAGACGTGATTTAGAAGAAAATAATATAAAAGGAACTAATATTAAAGAAATAAGACCCCATTCTAAAATAACTTTTGGGTCTTTAGCAGTATTTCCTATTAGTATGACTCATTCTATTCCTGATGCTGTAGGGTACGTTTTATATACACCAGATGGTGCTATAGTATATACAGGAGATTTTGTTTTTGATTCATCAGTAGATGGACCTTATAAAATGGATATTGGTAAACTTGCTTATGTTGGAAAACAAGGAGTATTATGCTTGCTAAGTGAATCCGTTTATGCGGAAAAAAGAGGTCATACCAGTCCAAACAATAGAGTTGGAGATTTTATTAGACAAATTTTACAACATAATGAAAATAGGATCATTGCTACTATTTTCCCTGCTCATATATCAAGATTACAAGAATTATTAAATGAGGTAGCTAAGACTAAAAGAACAGTTATCATCATGGGAAAATATTTACAAAGTCTTATTTCTAGCTCAATTGAAAAAGGATATATAAAATTTGATAAAAATAAAATTGGGGACTTATCTAATTTAAATGATAAAGATGTCGTGGTTTTAATTTCTGATGAAAAAGAAAAACCATTTATGAATTTGGAACGTATTTTAAAAGGTTTTGATAAATATATTAAGTTAAAAGAAACAGATACAATATTTATTACTGAGCCTCCATATGAGGGAATTGAAAAACGTATGGCTTTGATTATGGATGAAATAGCTATGGCAAATGTTAATGCCGTATCTTTATCAGCTAAAAATCATTTATTGCATCATGCTTCACAAGAAGATTTGATGTTAATGTTGAATTTGATGAATCCAAAATATTATTTTCCTGTAAAAGGAGAGTATCGTCATCAAGTTATGAATGCTGAACTGGCTGAAAAATTTGGTATTCCTAAAGAAAATATAATTTTAAAACAAAATGGAGATGTAGCAACTTTTATTGATGGAAAGCTTATTGATGAGCAAGAACATATTCCTGTTGATGAAATTTTAATTGATGGTAAAAGCCAAGGTGATATTGGTGAATTAGTATTAAAAGATCGTGAAATGCTAGGTGATAGTGGTATTGTTATTGTAAGTTGTACTTTAGATCGCAATACTAAGAAAGTTTTAGCAGGTCCTGAAATTTTAACAAGAGGTTTTGTTTATGTTAAAGAAAGCGCAGAATTGTTAGATGAAAGCAAAAATATATGTTTACAAGTAATCACGGAAAACATTGAATTGGAGACAAAAAAAGTGGATTATACAGCTATTAAGAATTCCGTGCGTGATAAGTTGGGAAAATTTCTATATAAGGAAACCGAGAGTAGGCCAATGATTATTACGGTTATTCAAGAAGTTTAGTAGAAGAGCATTAAAGAGTAAAATTTTTGCTCTTTTTTTATTGCAAAATCCCTAGGGGGGGGGGGTATA